>JARRNI010000828.1:0-2782 GCA_037385125.1 Pseudolabrys sp. | reverse complement strand
GACTGCGCGCACATCGTCTGGTACTGCTCGCAGTTCTTCGTCATGGAGCCGGGCGACATCATCATCACCGGCACGCCGCCGGGGGTCGCGCTCGGCATGAAGCCGGAGCCGCAGTTCCTTCAGCCCGGCGACGTGGTGACGCTGGGGATCGAGGGGCTGGGCGAGCAGAAGCAGAAGGTGGTGGCGTTTAAGAAGTGAGGTAAGGCGCGAGCTGCGGGCACGGCGACACGTCACACTCCTCACGCCGCCTCCAGCTCCGCCTCACATTCCTCCGCCGTTTTTCTCAGCCGCCTGCCGATATCCTTCTCTCCGCTACGGATCGCCTCGTTGGCCTGCTTGACGATCTCGGCGTCGATGGCGGTTTCGCGCGACAGCTTGCTGTTGCGGAACATCCAGCGCGCGACCATCGCCCAGTCCCACAGCGGGCTTTCCGACGTCACCTTGGCGACCGGCGCCGGAAAATCCCGCGCGCGCGTGCCCTTGAAATAATTCGACATCGCCGCGCGCGTGAGGCCTGCGCGCGCCGCCATGTCCGCAAGGCTAACCAGCGGATCGGGCTCGACGCGCTCGGGATGCGATCGCCTCGCCCAGGGTTTCCGCTTCGCGCGCGAAGTCCACGATGATATGGCCACGCTGGAAGGCACTCGTCGCGTCGTCGCAGCCGGCGTCCTAGAAGCGAGAGTCGAAATCCTCGGCCATGGGATTGAGACCGGACGCGATGATGCTGAATTCATGCGTCTTCATCGCGGCCTTCCTTCTGGTGCGGGCAGCGGTCGACGGCGCGCCTGACCTGGCGCGCGTGCGCTTCCGGATTGCGCGGCGTGCTGTTGACGGCAACTTGGCAGCCCTCCCGGTCGGCCTGCGGACAGAACAAGCGGCCCCAATGGCCCATCTTGCGGAACGTCCAGTTCCTGGCTTCCGCATAGGCCACCGCCGCTTCGACCTCTTTGTGCGGATGGCGCGGCCTAGCCGCCACGGCACGCCCGGCAATCTAGACATTCGTTAACATTTGTCAACACGCGCCTCCCCCTTTGTTGGCCAATTGTTACTCTGGGTTGTATCAGGCTGTGCCGCCGATCACCACCGCTCGCCTCGTCTTGCCGCGCGGGTCCCCGGCATCATTCACCGCGCCGCCCTTGCAACGCCCCTCACTCGGCTCCCATCGCTCGCCGCGATGCGAGCCGATCTCTCCCCGCGCGCGGGAAGTTGAAGCGCGCGTGCCACCCGGCCCTGCCCCAACGCGACGCCACGCGCGGCGACGACAACCGAAGGCGGGGCCCGGCTGCTGGCAACACCTGCCTTGCAGCGTTATATTTAAAGTATTGAGTTTGGACCGGACCGCACCGCCATGAACGCCGTCGGCGACGCCGAAGCCAAGGCCAATCTTTCCGAACTGCTCGACCGCGTCGCCCGCGGCGAGGAGATCGTCATTACCCGCGGCGGCAAGCCGGCGGCGCGCCTGGTGCCGGCGGAAGGCGTGGCAAAGCAAGCCGGCGGAAAGACGGCGTTAGAGCAAATGCGCGAAATCGGCGGCAGAAGCGCCCTCGTCGAAGGTCTTCGGCGATCATAGCGAACCGGAAGCCCGAGCCGGCCTCCGAACTGTTCGAACGGTCGCTGGACCAGGCGCCGCCCAATGCCATGTCGACGGGGACCTATGTCGAGCTGATCAATGTCATCGACCGCAAGGCGGGCGGCTATCTGCTCGGCAACGCCGATGAGCTGCTGGCGACCGCAATGGTCGAGTTGATCCCGTTCACGCTCGAACAGGCCCAATGGGCGCGCCATGCGCGGCTCACCTACGGCATCGGCCACCATCCGGCCCGGCTGAACTTCGGCGACTGCTTTTCCTACGCGCTCGCCAAGGTGACCGGCGAGCCGCTGCTGTTCAAGGGCGATGATTTCAGCCGGACGGATGTTGAGGCGGCGGGGTGAGAACGTACGGCAGATTAGCGAAGCGTAGTCCGCCAATAAAGATATCCCGGCGCGATGCGCTTCGGCGTTGCGCCCTACGAACGCCTCACCGCAACGCCACCTCCTTTACCACCGCCCGCCCTTGCCGCTTCGTGCGCGGCTTCTTGAACTGGATTTCGAAGTCGGCGCCCATGGCATTGGCGGCGAGCAGCAGCCGTTCGAGCGAAAAGCCGGTGAAGTTGCCGCGCAGGACCTTCGACAGATCCGGCTGCTTGATGCCGATCCGCTCGGCGGCGGCGGTCTGCGTCAGCCCGCTGTGCTCGATCAGCTTGCCGAGGAAGTGAACGACCTTGGCCTTGAGCAGGTGCTGCTCGGGATTGGCGACGCCAATGTCTTTGAAGACGTTGCCGGAGCTGCGCGTGACTTTGCGTGCGGTCATCGTCGGCGTCCTTTTTTCGGGGTCTCGTAGTTGCCCTTGTAGTGCCGCTCGGCGAGCTTCAGGCGCGCCATGATGCGGTCGATGTCGTGCTTCGGCGTGCCCGCCCCTTTCTTCGATTTCTTCTGGAAGGCGTCGAGCACGTAGACGACGCCCTTGAATTACACGGTGTACACGGCCCGATAGGTGTCTCCGCGATAATCCTCCACCACCTCCAGGACCCCCGCGCCGCCGAAGCCCTTCAGCGGCTTGGCGTCGGGATGCTTGTCGCCGAGTTCGGCCTTGAAGATGGCGAAGCCGAAAATCTTTTTGACCGGCTGCGGCATCGCCGCGAGGTCGTCCTCGGCCGAGGCGATGAACTCGACCAGCCGCGATGCAGGGAAATCGGTCGCCATCGGTCCGCCGCCGTTATAGTGAATATACTATAAGGTCGAT
>JARRNI010000827.1:0-2908 GCA_037385125.1 Pseudolabrys sp. | reverse complement strand
AGCCAGCGGGCGAGCCGCGAGGTGGCGTCGTGCGTGGCATTGCAGGCGGCGAGCTGGTGCGCTTCGGCCAGCGCCACTTCGGTATAGGACCCGATCATGTCGCGCAGCGCCGGTTGATCGCTTACGAGCTGTTCGAAGCGTTTGGCGCCGATGGCGGAAAACCGGCCGCCGATCTGCGCGGTCGCGCGTGTGAACGAGCGGCGCGGCCCGTAGCCCCGTTGCAGCCCGACTCCGCCTTCGCGTCCCACCGTCGCGGCCTCGACGGTGCCGCCGTCCTTGGTGACGATCAGCAACGAAATCAGCCCGGTCTGCGGGAAATAGATATTGTTGACGGCGTCGCCGGGCTCAAGAAGCACCATGCCCCGCGGCAGGGATATCTGCTGCAGATCGTCCTCCATCTGCACCAGCATCTCGGGCGGCAAGGCGGCCAGCAGCCGGTTGTCGCGATGGCCATGCGCTAAACTGTCGGTCACGGTGCTCTCCTGACCTGCCCCAATAGGTAAAGATAAATCGCGCCGCGGCGGGGCATGCCGTGGTTTCCCATTGCACTGTCCTCGGGTCCTGCAAACGTCGGCAGTCGTTCGGTCAGTTGAAACGGCAATGGCTCGAAAAGGCGCACCTTAAATGCCATTCACAGGACTACAGATAGACGACATCGTCACCCGACGAATTGGAGTCTATGACATGAGGCGCGGAAGAGATAGCCGTAAAGTTAGCCTAAACGACATGAAATTGTTCGCAGCCATACCTGGGCGCCGCGCCGTTTTTCAAGCCAGCGGCGGTATTTTTCGCGCTGCCGTCGCCTGTGTGACGGAACGTGCCGCCTTGGGTGGGCGTTGCGCGTTCAGTCGCGCATGTCAAATATCGTCGCCCCGCTTGGATGCGCGACACGCCTCTTTCTCTGCTTCGATCGCAGGAACCAAAAGGCCCGCTCGATGCTTGGCATGGCGATCGCTTGGCGATCCGACGTTACGTCAAAGCGGTCTATTTCAGTCAAAGATGAAGCCGCGCCCCGCAGCGCGGCTTCATTTTTGATGCTTTCATTGGGTCGGCCGATGTATCCGGGCGCTATGTCCGATTGCTTACACAAAGCGCTGCATCAAACGCGGACGAAAAGCTCCTAAGGGATTCTCCCTAGTTGCAGCCATGCGCGGATGCAGGATGCTCGCGCATGCCTGACGATCGCACACCGCCGTCCGTGGTCGACGCGTCCGTGCCTCATTGCGACCGACGCGATCGCACACCGCCGTCCGTGGTCGACGCGTCCGTGCCTCATTGCGACCGACGCGATGGCGGCGCGATGGAGTTGGCGCGCTCGAGCCCGCGCATTGGATCGCTTCCCGAGCTGCGCACGTTTCGCTGCGCTCGATGCGGCCATGTCGAGACCATCGAGGTGCGCTGAGGCGCAACGGATCGAGCGTCGCCGTACTTTTCCAATCCAACGGTTTTCTGATTTCGAAGGCAAAAGCGGTGCTCTTTAACCCTCGTTTATTCCTCGTTAACCATCGAAGATGATTCTTTCATCCCGAGTCGCTGAACGAACAGACAAGCGGTGGCCAAAGGTTTATAATTTAAATTTAATTGCTGGATCCCGAGCTTCCCAATATGTCGCCGATCCGTTGCGAGAAGTGCGGCGGCAGTGCTCGTCTTATTGCCGCGGCGCTGACTCCTGACAGTCGCCTGCCTCATGAAAAGTGGACCTATCAGTGCACGAGCTGCGGCCACCAGATGGTGCGCGACGTCGAAAGGCGAAGCGCGCGAGCCGCGGGCGCCTTCGCAGTCAGATTTTACGAAGATCGATGCTCTGATCGGCCGCTGTCTGCGATGTGCGGCGCTTATTCCCCACCGGCCAGTACGGCGCGGGTGGTCTGGTCGGGACCAAACTCCGCCTCGCGGAATTCGCGGAATTCAACCTGGCCGATCTGATCGGGCTGCGTCTTCAGGCTCTCGGCGTAATGGCCGTCGCCGTCCTCCACCTCGCGCCGGCGCTTACGGTATTCCGAGCGGAAGTGGTTGCGCAGGATGGTGAACAGCCAGGCCGACATGTTGGTGCCGGGCTGGAAGGAGTCGATATTGGCGAGCGCGCGCAGCAGCGTCTCCTGCACCAGATCGTCGGCGCGGTCGACATTACCGCACAGCGAAATGGCGAAGGCACGGAGACTGGGCACCGCGCCGAGAATAGCTTCGCGGACGGACTCGTCCATTGGCATTAGCGCCTGTCCTCGTTCCCGTCGATGCGATTGAGCAGTTCGGTGAACCGATCGGGGACCCCTTGGTTCACGACTTCGTCGTACATGGCGCGCAGTTGCTGCCCTAGGCGAGCCTGCACTTCGCGGCTCAACTTGGGCGGCTTGGCACTGCCTTTCTTTCGGGTGGCCGCGGTTTCCATATTCTGCTGCCCCAGGGGCTTACGATCGTCCATTTTCCGTTCCCCAATCCTCGGGTCCGGGTTCTGACGCCCGGCTGCGGGTCCCCTTATCTAGTGTTCATCCAATCCCAGAGCCGGGTATATGGTTCCAAGCTATGGGAACTTTTTGCAAATTCTGGCGTTCAGTGGGCTAAGGTTGAGCGCATCCGCGGGGGCAGTGCGTGCCTTCACTTCGGATTCGCATTGGTTCGGGAGGGAGTCTTGTCGACGTCTCAAGTAGTTGCCCAGCATCTTCCCTATCTGCGCCGGTATGCGCGCGCGCTTGCCGGCAGCCAGCAGGCCGGCGACGGCTATGTGGCCGAGACGCTGGAAGCGGTAGTCGAGGACCCCAGCCTGCTGGAGACCGGCGATTCCACCCGTGTCGCGCTGTACAAGCTGTTCACCAAGATATGGAACGCGCTGCCGCTTAACGGCGGGGCCGGCGGCGACGCCAGGCAGCCGGTCGAGCGCCATCTGGCGCAGATCGCGCCGCTGCCGCGC
>JARRNI010000826.1:1289-2619 GCA_037385125.1 Pseudolabrys sp. | reverse complement strand
TCGGCTTGTCGTAGCTTCGCGACGATCTCTTCAGGCTTGTGCTTCCTCTTCGGCATCTAGGTCCTCCTTCATGTCAAAAGACATAATTCAGGTCGGACCACTTTTCAGGGGGAGGACCAGGACGACCAGGCCTATATCTCGTTAATCTCGCCAAGCAGCGGCGCGACGATTGTCTCAATGACGATGTGGGCCGGGCCATGAGTGAAAGCACCGCTCTAGCTAATCTGCTGGCGGCCCTTAACCAGCCACAAAACTACGGGCAAGATGCGGCCATCGCCGCTTTCGGATTGAGGTTAAACGTAAGCTAATTTCAAGCTGAAATATTTTGATTTTGTTTTTGCCCTTTTCTGATCGTTGTGTGCGCAAATTCTATGCAGTTACTCCGATATGCGGGCACTCGATATAACGGAAGGGGGCTTTTATGATCCCGTTAGAACAGCGACGAGCCAAGAGGGTGGAGACCCGAAAGAATGGACAAATCGTACTCACAAACGATAGGAACATTAGCTGCGTGATCCGCAACCTGTCACAGTCCGGAGCGTGCCTTCAGGTTGGCAGTCATTTCGGAATTCCACGAGATATTTTGCTTGTGATAGAAGGCGAAGACTCCAACCGGCCGTGTCGGATCGTTAGGCGAAGCAACCACCAACTCGGGGTCCTTTTCACTAAGGCAGCGCCCGTTGGCGGTTCAAAACCAGCTGCCTGATCGATATACCCGATGGGATTTCGGAGAAACCGCCGCGAGTCTTTCTTTTTGTGCGGCGCATGAGTCCGGTTGTGGCCCCTTGCTGTCATTCGCTGCGCTGCAACGCCATGTCGGCAATTGGGGGAAGAGCGGACTCGTTGCGGACATCGCCAAAAGACCGCGTGTGACCCATCGCGTGCTTCCGATTCCCGGTTGGGGACCCAGGGATGCCGCCTTCGGCGTCACCCTTGAGGCTTTGCCATAACCCTCGTCGTGATCGCCGTCCAACGCAGCACCACGTCTTCGGGTTTAAAAAAACCGCCTAATCTCTAAAGTGGCGCTGCAAATTCGACGGCCTTTTTGCCAAAATTACATGCCTTTCCACGGCACTTTCTAAAAGCCTTGTTGATTTGCTTGTTCTGCCATCGGCCAGCTTTCCGGTATCCTTTCTGCAAACCGCGACCCACCTTGCTTTTTGAGATCATTTTATTGGTTCCCCGGGACACCTTGTTGAGCCCCTTCTTGGCCGCGGTAACGCCCTTATTTCCGGCTTTCGCCGAGTTTTTAAGAATGCCCCCGGCCTTGCCCACGATGCCCCGCTTCTTTTGGGCCTTTCTGCCAGCCTTCTCGAGTTTGGTTAACGTC
>JARRNI010000826.1:0-1264 GCA_037385125.1 Pseudolabrys sp. | reverse complement strand
GTGTGCGGTGTCGATGAGTCCGGTTGGCAGGAAGCTCGGTGCGAACGCAATGGTGAAGCCGAGAAGAAGAATCGCCAATTGTTTGGCGAATCTTCCGAGAATGTTTCGACAAAAGTTGGGTAGTGTCAGCGCAAGCATGTCGTCCCCCTGTCTCAAACGTGTTATGTGTTAAGCAATGCAGTGTACATCGGCTGATAGTCGCGCACTAGCATCGATGCACTTGCTCGCAGCGTGTTAATGGTACGGACAGAAACATCGCGAGTCCGCGCCGTTTCCGCGACATTCGGACGCAGTCATGGAGGGGATGGCTGCGTCAAGTATTGGCCCTTAGCGACATTTCGTGGCACGCAATCATTTGGTCGCTATCGGAGTGAAGCGGACATGCGCTAAGCCTCTCGGGTCTTGCACGGCGGTGGTCGGCCAAAGAGCGAAACTGGCGCGCGTTCATTCCAATTCGGCCGCGCGTCGGCGCCATGCTGCCCACATCGTTCGCAGCGCATTCGTGGCCCGAGTGAAGGAACCGGCACGGGCTCGGCCAGGTGGTCCACGTTCACGACAGCCTCATGCCGGCGAGTGACGTTCGAGCAATCGACTATGAGGCTGCGCACGCCATCGGCGCGCATGTTGCCGAGGTTCATGGACTGCACAATCGCTATTTCAAAGGTACGCCAAGCAATATTCCGATCACGATCAGCGCTAAAATGAGCGCTGCTACCGTTATGGCGGCCTGCTCGATAAACTTTTTCCGAATCACCGGCATGCTGCGACCATAGCTATTGGCTATCGATTAACCAGCAGCAAGGCTGACGTTTCTGTCCAAAAAATAGCGTAGCTTTTTTTGATGAGCGTCAAATCATCGTTGGTTGCACTGCCTACCGTGCAAGGGGCTGGGCCAGTTCAACCTTGGTCTATGTGGAATGAGTAACGTCGCTGCTCGCAAAGGTGAAAGCTCGAACGGCCACCCTGACGTCGTCCGCCAGCTGGGCGTCCGCGTACGCAAAGATGCCATTGAGGACATTGCCGAGGCGCTGAAGTCGTCCGGTTACAGGTCGCTGGATCAGCAAGCAAATGCATTGGGCCTTCATCGGGCCACCGCTTGGACGATAATTAGAAACAAGCACAAGATCGGCCGCCTATCCAGGAAGACGATCTATCGCATTTTGACAAATCCTAACACTCCGCCCCCTGTCCGCGTGGTCGTTGAACGGTATCTAGCAGACGGCTAATTAACCGCCCCATCAGACGACGGGTTGTTACCCCTAAT
>JARRNI010000825.1:0-2608 GCA_037385125.1 Pseudolabrys sp. | reverse complement strand
GCGCGTCGAGAAACTGACGACAAGAAGAACCGAGGTCAGCGTGGCGACAGGTTCAGGAGCGGCGGGGATGGCGGATCACATGCGACTGGGGCGCGGGCTGGCGGCGCTGATCGGCGACGTCGGTGACGAAAACGCCGCCACCGACCAGCAGCAGCACGGGCGCAAGCCGCGGCGCGCACCGATCGAAAGCCTGCGCGCCAATCCGCGCAACCCGCGCCGCAACTTCACCGAGGCCGAGCTCGAGGAACTGGCCGCCTCGATCAAGGAGCGCGGCATCATCCAGCCGATCGTGGTGCGCCAGGTCGCAGGCGAGAAGGACGGTTACGAGATCATCGCCGGCGAGCGGCGCTGGCGCGCGGCGCAGCGCGCCGGCCTGCATGAGGTGCCGATCGCGGTAGTGGATGCGAGCGACGCGCAGTCGCTGGAATTCGCGATCATCGAGAACGTGCAGCGCACGGACCTTAATCCTATCGAGGAGGCTGCCGGCTACGTGGCACTGATGGAGCAGTGCAACCACACGCAGGACGAGGTGGCCAAGATCGTCGGCAAAAGCCGGCCCTATATCGGCAACATGGTGCGGCTATTGAAGCTGCCGGACGCCGTCAAGAACCTGGTGCGCCAGGGCAAGCTCACGGCCGGTCACGCGCGCCTGCTGGTCGGCCACGCCAACGCGCAAGTGCTCGCCGAGATGGCGATCGACGAAGGCTATAGCGTGCGCCAGCTCGAAGAATGGGTGCGCGAGGAGGCGGCCAAGCCCGGCGACGCGACCTTCGACGCCATGCAGAAAAAGAGCCGCGCCGCGACGGCCAAGGACGCCGACACCCGCGCACTGGAGCGGCGGCTGTCGGATGCGCTCGGGCTCGACGTGAGCATCGACCACAAGCCGTCAGGCGCCGGCGCGCTGCATATCAAGTATCGCGATTTGGATCAGTTGGATGGGGTGTTGAAGAAGCTTGGCGGATGAAGAGGAGCTGAGCACAAGGATGGCATGGCGACCCGCACAAGAAATGCTATCTCGATGCCATGACCGCCAAAGCGCTTAAAGATGCTCTCCGACGCGTAGAGACATGGCCTGAAGACGCACAGGACCTGCTGGCGGAACTCGCATTCGAAATCGATGAAGAGCTTCGGCAGGAAAAGGTGCACGCGACGCCGGCAGAGCTCGAAGGGATAGACCGAGGTCTGAAAGCGGCGCGAGAAGCCCGCCTT
The DNA here is from genome assembly GCA_037385125.1 of Pseudolabrys sp. Lineage (GTDB taxonomy): Bacteria > Pseudomonadota > Alphaproteobacteria > Rhizobiales > Xanthobacteraceae > Pseudolabrys. Next base: position 1,399 of record JARRNI010000825.1, on the reverse strand, counting down.
GTCGGGCAAGAAAACATCGACACGCTGCTCATCAAGTATCGCCCAAATTGAAACGCGTTGAGTTCACGGAAAAGTCGAAAGGCGACGCCGCCGGCCCGCAAAAGGCGGCGCACGATAAACGCGTCAAGCATTGGCGCCAATCACTCGCCGCCTGCGCTCCATGCGGGCTACGGCGCTCCGTTCTGGTACGCAACGGCCGATAACAAACGCACGACCGCAATCACCCTATTCGGCGCGACCAATACGATCGCGCGCGCCATGAATGATTGACAGTACGGTGACTTCGCCGCGGGCATCGTCGACGCGGTAAATGATGATATGGGGATACTCGACAAGCTCGAGCGTACCCTCGACAAATCCAAGCCGTCCCATATGAGCCAGAGCGTCCAATTCAAGCGCATTTATGCGCTCGCGGATGCGCAGCACCATTTCCACCGCCGCACGCGGGTTGTCCTTGGCGATCCACTGAAAAATACCGGTCAGGTCGTCCTCTGCCTTTCCGAGGACGACGACTTTCATATGCCGTACCGACGCTTTAGACGCTCGTTGAACTCCGCGAGCGTCATCGTCTTGGGATCAGCCAAGCGACGCCGCACTTCTTCGGCTTGCTCATCAGTCAAGCGCAGCGGGCTGTTGTCCTGCTCTTCCATCAGTTCGGCAATGTGCGCAAGGTCGGCTTGCCGCTCAGGCGGCCAAGTCCGAACGCGATCAAGGATTTTCTTCACTTGTTCCTGAGTCATAAAGCAGCATTATCATGGATGCATTCGACTGTCAGGCAGCTGGGGCCGATGGCCAGCTCTCGGGCGAGCTTCTGTCGCGCCCCGCTACGGGAGTGGGCCGCGGCCATCGCCCTTACCCCTTCCCCTTCATCTCGCGCGGATGCTTCCCCGCCTGCCAGTGCGCTTCGATCTCCTCCAGGGTGTGGCCCTTGGTCTCCGGCACCAGCGACCAGGTGAACAGCCAGGCGCAGGCCGCCAGCGCGGCGTAAAGCCAGAAGGCGCCCGGCTTGCCGACGCTGTCCACCAGCGTGAGGAAGGTGAGCGCGACCAGCAGATTGGTCGCCCAATTAACCAGCGTGGCGACGCTCATGGCGAGGCCGCGCGCGCGCAGCGGATAGATCTCGGCTATGAGCATCCAGAATACCGGCCAGAGCCCACTGGCGAAGAAGGCGACATAGGTCATCAGGCTGGCGGCTGTGTTCCAGCCGGTGTCGGCGCCGCCGTGCCACAGGAAGCCGCCGCCCAGCGCGAGCAGGCTTACCATCATGCCGGCTTCGCCCACAGCACCAGCGGGCGGCGGCCGACCTTGTCGATCAGCCATACCGCAACAAGCGTCATCACCAGATTGACCACCCCGACGCCCATGGTGGCGAAAATCGCCGCGTTGGCCGAGCCGAAGC
>JARRNI010000824.1:0-2520 GCA_037385125.1 Pseudolabrys sp. | reverse complement strand
TCTGGTAGGGGGCGCCGGGCACCACCTGTTCGGCGGCCAGGATGCGATCCTTGATCAGGCGGCGGATCCGGTGATTGGTGACGCCGAGCTTGCCGGCGGCCTCGGACATCGTCAGCCATTCGCCGCCTTTTTCGGCCGAGCGGTAGGCGTGAATGCCGTTTACCCGGCGCACCGAGCTGACGCGGTGCGCGGTCCAGGTTTTTCCCTGGCCGGTGGGCATTCCCATTCGGTTCAGTGACGCGGCGATGTCGGCATCCGACCAGCGGCTCGCCATGCTCCGCATCACCGCGAGCGCCGCATCGGGCGTGCGGCAGCCATGCTCGCCGGAGCGCGGCTTGCGCACCCGCAGCTGTGAGTGCTGACCGCCGCGCCAATGGATCGTCAGAACGACCTCGCGCGCCGCTTCATCGACATCGGCGACGATATCGATGACCAGCGCCCGCAGCAGCCGCTGGCGAGCGCGCATGCTGACGCCGGGCGCGTTCCATGCGGCTTTGAGATCGTCGGCCAGCCCGGTGAAGTCTGGCGCGACAGCGGCCGGGTCCGGCGTTCGCATCTCCTCCAACCGCGCTTCGCACGCGGCCACCCGCTGCAGCGCCGCCTCCCAGTACTTCTCGAGCTGCGCGGCGATCAGCCGGTTGTCGGGGTCGCAGGCGGCGTAGCGCCGCTCGGCGAGCGAGGCCTCGTAGCGGGCCTGCTGCAATTCCAGCTCCGCGATGCGTCGGCGTTCGCCTTGGTTCTCCATATGCCTCCGCTCGGCTTCCAATGCCGCCTCGACCGCCATCGGCTCCACGGCCCGAAGGATCTCCTCGGCGATCGCCGCATCGATGCGCGGGCCGCCAAAGGTCAGGCATCGCGGCAGCCCCAGCATCAGGTTGGGCCGGTCGCACCGGTACACGGGCCGGGGCTGTCCCCGACCCGTATAGGTAACGGACAGGCGCCGGCCACAGCGACCGCACGTCAACAGCCCAGGCAGCAGCGCCCGTCCGCCCCGGCCGGACTTGCCGCCGCCGATCCTGCCATAGGCATTGGATGAGAGCTGTCGCTGGTTGCGTTCGAATTCCGCCCAGTCGATGTAACCTTCGTGGTGATCCTTCAGCAGAACCTCGCACGCCTCAAGCGGTTTGCCGTGGCCGTAGGTCTTGCGCAGACGCCCGTCGACCAGCGCGGTGCGCTGCCCGCTTTTGCCGTAGGCATAGGCGCCCGCGTAGAAAGGGTTCTTCAGAACCGAGATCACGTTGCGGTAGCGGATCGGCCGCCATTCGAAGGCGACCCGCTTCTTGCCGTCCGAGGGCCGCGGAAAATGGACCTGATCGTTGGTCATCGACAGCAGCACCTGCCGCGCGCTGCCCAGTTCGCCAGTTCGCGAAAGCGGGAGAAGATCAGCCGGACGGCTTCCTGGATCCGGCGATCGGGATCGAGGCCAAGGCCGATCTCGCGATGCCAGATGTAGCCGATCGGCACGCCGATCCGCAGCTCGCCGCGCCGCGCTTTGGCGCGAGCGGCATCGAGCATGCGGGTGCGCAGCACGCCCAGCTCGAACCCGCAGCTCGCCCAGCTCGAACTCGCTGATGCTGCCCTTCATGCCGAGCAACAGCCGATCGTTCGGCCGGCAAGGGTCATAGACGCCATCCAAGTCGATCACCCGCGCCTGGACCAGGCCGCACAGCTCAAGCAGGTGATGCCAGTCGCGGCCGTTGCGCGCCAGCCGGGAGGCGTCGAAGCACAGCACGGCCCCGACCTCTCCGGCGCACAGCCAGGCGACGAGCCGCTCGAAGCCCGGCCGCGCCGCCATGCCGCTGGCGGAGCGGCCGAGATCGTCGTCGATCACCGCGATGTCGCGGAAGCCGCGGCGCCGGGCGACTTCGACAAGCTCGTACTGCCGTCGCTGGCTTTCGAGGTTGGTGTGGACCTGTGCCTGGGTGGATTGGCGAACATAGACCACAGCCTTGCGGCCGTGTACCGCTGCGGGCAGCGCATCAGCGCTCGTCATCATCCTGCTCCCGGATCGCAACGCCGGCGGCTTCCAGCAGGAGGCCGGTCAGCCGGGCGAGCACCGCCTCGCGCTCGGCCAGACTTATCCCCCGCAGCGTCACCGAATCGAGCACGAGGCTGAGTTGGCGCGGGGCCGCCGACGGCGACGGCGGTACGGGATGCTTGCTCATGTCGCTCCTCCTGGACGATTGGGTCGTCCTGGGAGCTTCGTCTGAAACCGCGTTCGGCGAGCAGGTGATGAAGCTCGATCAGCGCCGAGACCGCCACGCGCGGCGCACCGATCGTCGCCATGCCGGCGCAGATGACGGGATCCAGCATCCACGCGGCGATCGCCGTGACCACGCCCGGCAGCGGCTCGACGTGAACGACCCGGCCGGCAGTGCGATCCTCGCTATAATGCCACCGGACACGGCGCCCGTAGAGCGGGTGCCAACGGTAATGGATCTCAACTTCCTTGCCGATATGGGCAGAATGACCGGGTGATTGCCCTTAACAGAAAGAATGCGCTCTTCGCCGGCAGCGACG
>JARRNI010000823.1:0-2934 GCA_037385125.1 Pseudolabrys sp. | reverse complement strand
GGCCTGCGCTATTGGCGCGCGCTCGAAATGATCGTGTTCGGTGACAGCAATCTCGGCTATCTCTCGCTCGTGCTGCTGCTGCCGCTGATCGTGCTCGGCCTCTACAAGCGCTTCCTGTCGGATGCCTTCGCCTGGCGGCTGGCGCTCGTTTTCGTGGCCGTGCCGATCGGCGAGATCTTCGGCTCCACCTTTCTCGACTATGCCAAATGGGCGGCGCGCGGCTTCGCCGATCCGGCGGCGCATATCCTGACCGTCTGGGGCGTCTGGGTGATCGTTGCGCCGCGCAGCGGTCCGGCCAACAGGGCCGCCATGGCCGCGGGCGGCGCGCTGCTTCTGGCGCTTGCCGTCTTCACCAAGCCGATCGTGGCGCCCATTGCCGGCATCGTGCTGGGCGGCGCCGGGTTGGCCGCGCTCTATCGGCGGCAATGGCGGCGGTTGGCCGGCATGTGCATCGGGCAGACCTGCCCAGCCTGCTGGTGATGCCGCCGTCCGCCTGGGTCTCCGCGCTCGGCGAGCTCGCCAGACTCGATTTCGCCGGCCCACATCTCACCGGCGCGGTCGCGCAGATCGGCGCCTGGCTGAGCGGGCCCGGCGAGCAGTTCGCCTTCGTCCCCTTCAATGCCGTGGCCGTCGCCGTCGTCGTCTACGTGACGCTGCGCGGGCGCGATTTTGATCCTTGGCTGCGCCTGATCGGCGCCGCCGTGCTGGCCGAATATGCCGTCGACCTGATCTATGCCGCGACGCCGCGCTATTTCTTCGGCACCTGGCTGCTCTCTGCCGTGATCGTCGCCGTCTTCATCGAGCGCTGGCTGCCGGCCTGGCTGGACAAGCACGGCTGGCAGGCGGCCGGGCGCCTGCTCGAGCGCGCAATGGGCGGCCGGCCGGCGCCGCGGCCCGCCTGACCCGCTTGCATTCGCCCCGGCGCGCCTGCAGAAGATGAGCGCATGAACGACCCTGTCGGCATCGCGCACGGCCTCACCAATTACGGCGACCGCGATTTCTCGCTCTATCTGCGCCGCTCCTTCGCGCAGTCCATGGGCTATTCGCGCGACATGCTGAAGAAGCCGGTGGTCGGCATCGCCTATACGCCGTCCGGCTTCAACAATTGCCACCGCCATTTTCCCGACATGCTGGATGCCGTGAAGCGTGGCGTGCTGGCGGCGGGCGCGTTGCCCCTGGAATTTCCGACGATTTCACTGGGCGAAGTCTTCCTCTCGCCGACCAGCCTCAAGTTCCGCAACCTGATGTCGATGGACACCGAGGAGATGGTGCGCGCCCAGCCGATGGACGCGGTCGTGCTGATGGGCGGCTGCGACAAGACCGTGCCGGCGCAATTGATGGGCGCGGTGTCCGCCAACAAGCCGGCCATCGGGCTGGTCGCCGGGCCCATGATGACCGGCCGTTACAAGGGCGAGCGGCTCGGCGCCTGCACCGACTGCCGCCGCTTCTGGGCGCAGTACCGCGCCGGCAAAATCGACGACACGGAGATATCCGAAGTCGAAGGCAATCTCGCTGTTACCGCCGTCTCGCTGTTACCGCCGGCACCTGCGCGGTCATGGGCACCGCCTCGACCATGGCCTGTATCGCCGAAGCGCTTGGCATGATCCTGCCCGGCACCGCCGCCATCCCCGCCGTGCATGCCGACCGGCTGCGCGCGGCGGAGGTGACCGGTGCTGCCGCGGTCAAGCTGATCGGTTCCGGCCTGACGCCCGACAAAATCGTCAACGCGAAATCGATCGAGAACGCGCTGCGGGTGCTGCTCGCCATCGGCGGCTCGACCAATGCCGTCATCCACCTCACCGCCATCGCCGGCCGCGCCGGCATCCCCGTCTCGCTGGAACGGCTCAACGAACTCAGCGACACCACGCCGGTGCTGGTGAACCTGAAGCCGGTCGGCAACGGCTACATGGAAGACTTCTTCGCCGCCGGCGGCATGGGCGCGCTGCTGCGCGAACTGAAGGACCTTCTGCATCTCGACGTCATGACCGTCACCGGCGAGACGCTTGGCGAGCGGCTTGCCCAGGACGGCGAGGCTTACGTCGACCGCACGATCATCGCCGAACGCAACAAGCCGCTCGAGCCGCAGGGCGGCCTGGTGGCGCTGTTCGGGAACCTGGCGCCGAAAGGAGCAATCCTCAAACGCTCGGCCGCCGATTCAAATCTGTTCGAGCACGAGGGCCGGGCGGTGGTGTTCTCGTCGCTGGAAGACCTGGCCGCGCGCATCGACGATCCCGAGCTCGACGTGAAGGCCGACGATATCCTCGTCCTGCAGCACGCCGGCCCGCATTCGGCCGCCGCCATGCCGGAGGCGGGCTATCTGCCGATCCCCAGGAAGCTGGCGAGCCAGGGCGTCAAAGACATGGTGCGCGTGTCCGACGCGCGCATGAGCGGCACCGCCTTCGGCACCATCGTTCTGCACGTCACGCCCGATGCCGCCGCCGGCGGTCCGCTCGGCCTGGTGCGCAATGGCGACCGGCTGAAGCTGTCGGTAAAGGCGCGCCGCATCGATCTCCTGGTCGACGAGGCCGAGCTCAAGCGCCGCGCCGCCGCGCTACCGAAGGCAGAAGAGAAGCCGCAGCGCGGGTACGCCCGCCTCTACGCCGAGCAGATCCTCGGCGCCGATCAGGGCTGCGATTTCGCTTTTCTCAAAGCCCGCTGAAGACCGACGCGGCGCGATTTTTCGCCGGCCGGCGTCCTCGCTCGGCGCTTCGCGGCTAATCGATTTACCCGCTTGAACCTAGACAATTAATATGTTGGACCGATTAGTCGGGCGGTCTCAGTCTGTCGGCAGCCGATAGGAGGGCGACAGGAGGAGTTCGCCGATGTCCGCGCGACGCATTCGCGGCGCCAATTCCGCGCCATCCCAGCAGCCGCTTGCCGATACGCGGGCTCCGGACGAAGACGACGGCGTCCATACCTCGCCCATCGTCGCCG
>JARRNI010000822.1:0-2888 GCA_037385125.1 Pseudolabrys sp. | reverse complement strand
TGGTGCCGGTGGGCGTGAAATCGAGGTGGCCGGCCTGCGCGCCGACCAGCTGCGTTCCGGTGCTGGTGAACACTGAGACCTGGCCCCGGTCGCCGGTGACCACGCGCACGTCCATCAGCTTGGCGAGTTGGTCGATATATTGGTCGCGCTGGTTCTTGAGCAGTGCCGCGGTGCTGTCGTTCGGCGCGCCGCCCGCGAGTTGCTGGTTGATATCGGCGATCTGCTGCAGCGCGTTGTTGGCCTGCTGGACGTCGCTGGCCATTCCCTGATCGGCCTCGCTGCGCAGCGCCTGGATACTCTGCGTCGCGCCGTTGAGTTGCTGCGCCAGGTTCTGCGCGGCGCTCAGCGTCTGGTCCTGCGCCGTGAAGGAGCTGGGACTGGTCGACAGCGCCTGCGCCGCGGTGGTGAAATTGTTGAACGCCGCGTCGAACGAGGTGTCGGAGCCGGGCTGGCCGTAGACCTGCTGAAGCTGCTGATAGAAGCTGGCCTTCTTGTCGGCATAGGCCCCGCCGGCGCTCTCGGTGCGCAACTGCTGCTGCAGGAAGGTGTCGAGCACGCGGTTGATTGAGGTGACGCGCACGCCCTGGCCGGCGACGTCGCCGGAAGTCGTCGATTCCTGCCCGACGGACTGCGCGACGTAGCCGGGCGTCTGCGCATTGGCAACATTGCCGGCGACCACCGACAGGCCGGTCTGGCTGACCTTCAGCCCGGACAGTGAGGTGGCAAGCGCCTGCGTCAGACCCATGTGCTCGTTCCGCTTCGCGCGCGCGGAACTATGTTGCCCGCGCGCTTAACTTTTTATCGCTACCGAATGACGTTCAGCAGGTCTTGCGACATCTGGTTCGTGGTGGTGATAACCTTGGTGTTGGCCGAATAGGCCTGCTGCGTCACGATCAGCTTGGTGAACTCGGTGGCGATGTCGGTATTGGAGTTTTCCAGCGATTGGCCGACGATCTTGCCCGAGGCTCCCGCCAGCGGCGCACCGGAAGCGTCGGTCGCCGAATAGGCCCCGCCGTTCAGGCTCTTCAGGTTGTTCGGGCTGTTGAAATGCACCAGCGGCACTGCCGCCAGCGCCACGCTCTGCCCATTCGAGAAAGTGCCGTTGATGACGCCGGTATCGGCGACGGCGATCGACTGCAACTGGCCGGCACCGTAGCCGTTCTGCTGCAATTCGTTGACCGTCGGAGTGCCGCTCGCACTGGCGAATTGCGTGATCGAGCCGGTCGGCGATTTGATCGTGACACTGCCGGGCACGCCGTCGGTCGACGCCGTATTGCCGGCGCCGAAACCGAGATCGGCCGCCGCCGTGCCGGCGACGGTGATGGTCTTGCCGGTATTGTTGACGAGCTGGATTTGGCCGCCCGAGATGCTGGCCGCCACGGTCGAGCCGGCCGTCCCCAGATCCGTGTTGATCTGGTCGACCACGTCCTGCATGGTCTCCGCGCCGGTGAAACCGGTCATGTCGACCGAGACGGCACTGTTCCCGCTGCCGTCGTCGACCGTGAAGTTTTTGGCGGACTCGTCGCCGAGCGCGGCACCGGTGCCGGTCAGCGTAAAGGAATGCTTGTTACAGACGGGCTCAACTGGCCGGCCGTATTGAAGCTGAAATCGATGCCGGCATTCTGCCACGCGATCTTACTGCCGCTCGTCGCGTTGGAATCGGTTTGATAGAACAGCTCCCAGGTATCGGAGCCGCCGCTGGTAACGCTCTTGGTCTTGGCCCAGCGCAGCTGCAGATTGGCCTGCGTTCCCGTCGTGCTGTAGACCGTGACCGAGCCGCCATCGAGTGTTTCGTTGACGAAGGTATTCACGTCCTGGCCTTGCACGGTGCCGGTGACCTCAACGGTGGGATCGGCAGCGAAATCCGCGGGATTAAGCAACTCCGAATTGGGCGATGTGGCCGAATAGGCGTTGGTTTGCGGAAAGGTCGGCAGGTTGATGCCGTACTGGATCTGGGTGGTTGCAACGGCCGGCAGGAAGTTGTTCTGAAATTGCAGCGGCGCCGCCACGGTGCCGGTCGGGTTGCCGGTGGTCGGGTCGATCGGCAGGCCCTCGAGATAGTAGCCGGCGCCGTTGACCAGAAAGCCGTTGGCGTCGAGCTGAAAGTCGCCGCGCCGCGTGTAGGAGTTGACGCCGCCGAACACCGGCGTATTGCCGCTGAAGCTGGTCGGGGACTGCACGATGAAGTAACCGTCGCCGTTAATGGCCATGTCGGTGCTGGAAGAAGCGTTCTGGATCGCGCCTTGGACGTCGTTGGTCGCTCGTGAACTTGCGAGCACGCCTCCCGCCACTTGCTTTGACGGGCTCGAATCGCCCGGAATCAGATCCGAAAAGCTGGTGTTGATGCCCTTGTAGGCAATCGTCTGCGAGTTCGCGATATTGCCGGATATGTTCTGCATGGCGAAGGATTGCCCCTGCAGACCGCTGACAGCCGAGTTGAGAGCGTCAAACAAACCCATGACATTTTCCTCCACAATCGAGCACGCGCTGCGCTCCGCGCGGCCAATCGCGCGCATACGCTCGGACGATTCCGTCGCAATCGCCGTGCCAGGAAATAAATGTAATTATATCAGATAGTTACAAGAAAGCACCAGCCCGGAGGCGCGGTGCTTTCTGCCGGCGGCGGGCAGATTTTGCCGGGGGCGGCGCGCGGGCAGCGCGCCGCTTGCAAGTCAGGAGTTGCCGGTTTCCGCCGGCTCGAACTTCAGCGCCACGCCGTTGATGCAGTAGCGCAGGCCGGTAGGCGCCGGACCGTCGTCGAACACATGGCCGAGGTGGCCGAGGCAGCGCCGGCAATGCACCTCGGTGCGCACCATGAAGAACGAGCGATCAGTCTTGGTGGCGACGGCGTCGGGCAGCGGCTGGTAGAAGCTCGGCCAGCCCGTGCC
>JARRNI010000821.1:0-2501 GCA_037385125.1 Pseudolabrys sp. | reverse complement strand
ACCACGATCGGAATTCCCAATCCGAGCATGCCTTTCACCGAGCCGGCGAGAAGGAATACGGCGGCGACCAGGACAATCGATTCAAAGTTTGACACGGGATTCCACCGGGGAAGGCACGGCCCACAGACTGATGGGGTGACGAAAGCTGTCAGCAGGCAGCTGCTTGATATATCGAACCGGTGGCCGGCAGTCACCAACCCTATGCAACAAGCGACGAGTAGGTCCGACGCAGATATGTGAAATGCGCGGGCGAGCGCCGAGAGACGAACAATGAACAACGCCAAGACCAACTTTCGAGGTGCGGACGCTGTCGCGGCCGCGCTCGAGCGGATCGATGCAAGCACGCTCTTCGTGATGTCGGGCAATCAACTCATGCCGGTGTTCGATGCCTGCGTCGATCACAACTTCCGCCTGATCCATGTGCGCCACGAAGCCTCGGCCGTGCATATGGCGGACGCCTGGGGGCGGATGACGGGCACACCAGGCGTCGCGCTGCTTCCGGCCGGCCCCGGTTTTCTCAATGGTCTTACGGCGCTCTATTCCGCGCGAATGTCCGAAAGCCCCGTCGTAGTGCTCAGCGGACATGCGCCGACGGCCGGCATCGGGAAAGGAGCCTTTCAGGAGATGCCGCAGGCCGATATTGCCGCGCCTCTTTGCAAGGCCTCATGGACGGTCGAGAAGGCGCGGGATCTCGGCGCAGCGGTTCAGCAAGCCGCAGCCATTGCCCTGTCGGGCAGGCCCGGCCCGGTTCACGTGGCTTTGCCCTTCGATCTTCTCAACGAAAATGTCCAGGCGGATTTCGAAATGGCGGATGACAGTGCGCCTTCCGCCGACGAGGAAACGGATTTCGCACCGGTTCTGGGCACGATCGCTGCCGCGCAGCGGCCCCTCATCCTGGCAGGCCCGTTGCTTCTTCAGCCGCATTCGAAACGTCATCTGCATCGATCCCGAAGAGGGCGAATTGGCCCGGGCGAAAAAGAACCTGGGCGACAGACTGATCCTTTCCATCAAGGCGGATTTGCGCACCGCCATCGCGCGGCTGACGTCTGTCACCCGCGAAGCCAGCCTCGCGGACGGCGAGTGGGCCGAGTTGGTCCGAAGCAAGATCGCGTTCCGTCCCGAAGCATGGGGGCACCTTCCGGACGGAGCGGACGGCCGCTCCCATCCGGTCAACGCGGCGCGCCAGATCCAAGAAGCGCTCGCTGCCGAACCGGACGCGGTGCTCGTGGTCGATGGCGGAGAGTTCGGCCAGTGGGTGCAGGCGTGCGTCGCCGCCGCCCCCAATCGAATCATCAATGGCCCCTCCGGGGAAATCGGCGGCGGGCTTCCCTTTGCGATCGCGGCCAAGCTCGCGAAACCGGATTCCACCGTCATGGCGGTCATGGGCGACGGTACCGTGGGCTTCTGCCTCGCGGAGTTCGACACCGCGGCCCGCTACGGGATCGCGGTTACGGCGATCATCGGCAACGACGCCCGATGGAATGCGGAATACCAGATACAGCTGCGTGATTACGGGCCCGAGCGTCTGATCGGCTGCGAGCTTGGCGACGCACGCTACCACAAGGTTGCGGAGGGGCTCGGCTGTCACGGCGAAATTGCGCAGGCCGGGAGCGATATTGCCCGGTGCCTCGAACGCGCCACAAAGGCCGGCAAGCCGGCCTGCATCAACCTGATGATCGACGCCAAGCCTGCGCCGGTGATCCGAACTGCGTAGAACCGGGAACGGCCGCTGAAGCTCGGCTGCTCTCAATGCCGGCTCGGCAGTTCCCAAACCTTAGGCACGTTCCGTTGCCCCTGTCGTTGGGCCGGACAAGTACCGAGTGGCGCGCCGGAAGGGATTCGAACCCCTGACCCCCAGATTCGAAGTCTGGTGCTCTATCCAGCTGAGCTACCGGCGCGTTCGGTCAAGCACATTGCGAAGACATGCGCTTGCCAAGATGCGAAGGGCTTCTTTTGCATTTTCAGCAAGACGCGACAAGGCACACCGGTTTAAGTGACTGCGCGCGCCGATCGCCGCCTGCTGCAACCGAAATGCCGCAACCGAGTTGGTGCGTTTAGGTTGTAGATTGCCCGATGCAAACATTCGAGTTGCGTGAACGCGCCGTAGCCCCCTACATTTCACTCAGTGGAAACCCCGCGATACGCAAGCCGCGCGCCGGATGAAGTCTGCTTTCGGACCGGAGAGCTATTTGACCACGGACGACACCAGAGCCATGCCGAGCGCCCCCGCGCTGAAAGCCATCCAAGAAATCCCAGCGCCGAAGCCGGGCAACGAAGCCGGCGGCGGCACTCGGCTGCGCGAGCGCAACTGCTCGATCGCGCGCACCGTTGCCATCCTGTCGGACGCCTGGACCTTCCTGATCATCCGCGAGGCCTTCTTCGGCGCGCGCCGCTTCGAAAGCTTCCGCTCGTCGCTCGGCCTGCCGCGCGCCACCCTCACCGACCGGCTGAGGCGCCTCACCGAGCAAGGCATCTTTCGCCAGCTTCCCTATTCGAAGACC
>JARRNI010000820.1:0-3542 GCA_037385125.1 Pseudolabrys sp. | reverse complement strand
CCCGGCCGGCCGGCGGTCTGATCGGCCCGGCATCGACGTCCGGCCTTGGCCATCCGCGCCCGCTGCGCCTATATAGCGGGCGAGGCGCAGAGGGACGGCATGACGACAACCATCGACGAGATCATCGAAAATTTCGAACTGCTCGATGAGTGGGACGACCGCTACCGCTATGTGATCGAGCTTGGGCGTACGCTCCAACCGCTGCCGGAGGAGGCCCATACCGAGGCCAACAAGGTGCGCGGCTGCGCCAGCCAGGTGTGGCTCGTCACCCATGTGAAGCCGGACGGCGCCGCCGGCCCCGTGCTCAGCTTCGAGGGCGACAGCGACGCCCACATCGTGCGCGGGCTGATCGCCATCCTGCACGCCCTCTATTCCGGCAAGCCGGCCCGCGATATCCTGGACACCGACGCCTTCGCCGTGTTCGGGCGGCTGGGGCTGGCGGAGAACCTGACGCCGCAGCGCTCGAACGGCCTGCGCGCCATGGTCGAGCGCATCCAGGCGGAAGCGAAGGCGGCACTGGCGGAAGCGGCGTAATCCGGCTGCGGCAAGGGCCGTCGCCCGGATCGAGCGCACACCAGATCAAGGGCGATCGTCTGAGACGACAAGACCACTCGCGGCTTTCGCTCCGCTCAAGCCGGGGTGCGCCTCCTGTCGCGAGGGGCGTGAGATTCGATTCGAGGATCCTGCGGTATCTGGCGATATTGTTTCGGTGGGCTGAAATTCGAGCCGATCGCAATTCGGACTGCACTTGTACTTTTCCAAAATTGCTTAGGGATAGGGCCTGCGAGGATCGACCTTGAGCAGTCGTGCGAGATCAATGGTATCTACCTCGACTTGATCCGGCGCGGACAGATTCATTGGCGACGCGTTCTGCGGGCGGGCCGAGGCCGTCATCGACTTGCCCTTTCTTGCCGGGTGGCCCGTCGCTATCACCGGCAACAATTCGACCTCGCCCCGGTCGGCCCGGTCTTCCCATCGCAAGCTGCGAACGAGCATGGCCTCGTCCATCGTGAGGCTGTGCGTCATCCCGCAATGCTGGCACTTGAGATGCATCATGCAGCCACGCGCCTTCGCCAGTGCGAGCGCCCGGCTGTCGGTCAAGACCCCGGTGCCGATGGACATGTTTGTATGCGCACACAGGAACTGCAGCTCGGACAGCAGACAGTCCTCGTTGGCCGCCGCCGCGGGTTTCGGGGTATCCGCTTGGCGCGAGTGTTCTTCGCTGAAAGGCAGGTCGTGTAATGCTCGCATGGGCCGCCTCTGCTTCTGCGCCAATGTAGCTTACCCAACATTGGGCGTACAAGTTCCGGCAGCTTTGACATGGATCAATGGGGCGGGCGAAGGATTTATGTCCGTCGCCGGGCTGAGTGCGAGCGGAATCCCGGGCGATTGTCTGATACAGCAATGCCGGTCCCGGCGTTCGCTCGCGGTCAAGCCGGACCGCCAGCATCGCCATCGACGCTGAATCCCGCACCCTCAGCCAGCCAGGTGCGCAGGCGGGCACGCGGGCGGCCGCTGATCTCGGCCACAAAGCCGTAATGGCGCGCCAGCCGCTCCAGGCCGAGTTGCAGCACCACCTTGGCCGAGCGCGCCGGCCACACGCGCTCGCGCTCGATGTCCTCCAGCCGCTTGAGGAAGCAGCACACGTCGAGCAGGAGGCCTGCAAATTCCGGTCCCGCCGCGTCGAGCGCGCGATGCACGCGCCGGCGCGCCGCGACCATGCCGTCAGTGAAGTGCTGCAGGCTGGGGCTGCGGCCGCGGCGGCTTGAGGCCACCGGGTTGGTCAAGTCGGAGGTGACGCTCGGCATCAGGTGGGCGAGCGTGAAATCGGCGCGCAGCCGTTCGCCGGCCTGTAGCTGATGCGCCGCGATCAAGGCGCGACCGTCGCGCCCGCGCCGGCGCGCCAGCCAGGCGAGCGGGCTTTCGGACTCGTCGATGGTGACTTGTTGCTTGCCTTGGTCGCCGGCGAGACGGCGGCGCGACGGGCTGAGATGACGTGCGCGCGCAACTGGCCGCACAGGCCTTCCAGCATGGCAAGCAACAGATCGATGTCGGGATCGTCGCGCCGGTCTTCGACCAGCCGGCAGGCATGCGCCACGGTGGTGCGGTCCCGGCCGAACAGGCGTCCGGCGGCGCTGTAGCTCAGGCCGAGCGCGACATGGGCGAGATACATGGCGCTCTGGCGGGCGAAGGCGATGTCGGCGGCGCCGCGTGAGCGCGCGCGCAGCGCCGCGGGCGGCACGCCGCAGGCGGCGGCGGTGGCTGCCTGCAGCGCGCGGCGCAGGGCCTGAGGGTCGGACGGCGGCGGGGCCGCCGGGGTCGGCGCGGTGGCCAGGGGAAGCGCGTGCATCATGGGCGGTTATTCCTGTAGGACTATGCACCCATGATCGCTCCGATCCGCCAGGCGGGGATAAGTTTTTTGTGAAACGCCCATCTCTTTGAAAACGCTACGGTTATCCGGCTATGGCGCGCGCATGCGCCGCCCTAGGAACTTTGTCAGGATTGAATTAGGAATTTTTTACGCGCGAAGTCAAGCGCAGAAGGCGCGACGAAAAAGTCCCCGGCAAACCGGGGACTCGGACGGGACCGGGATATAATTAAAGCGCCCCGGCCGCCACGCGACCTATTTGGAGCGGCGGCGGCGCTGCTGGCCGAGCCCCATCTGGCGGGCGAGCTGCGAGCGGGCGGCGGCATAGTTAGGCGCCACCATCGGATAGTCGGCGCCCAGGCCCCACTTCTCCCGGTATTGCTCCGGCGTCATGTTGTACTGGGTGCGCAGATGGCGTTTGAGCGACTTGAACTTCTTGCCGTCCTCGAGACAGACGATGTATTCGGGCGTGATCGATTTCTTCAACGAGACAGCCGGCTTGAGCGGCTCGGCCGGCGCCTCGGCCGGCTTGCCGGAGACGCGGGTGAGCGCGGCATGCACCTGGTTGATCAGGCCGGGAATGTCGCTCGCCGCTACCGTGTTGTTGCTGACATAGGCGGAGACGATCTCCGCCGTCAGCTCGATGAAATGACTAGTGCCTGTGCTTTCGCTCATCGAAGCTCTCACCTGGCGACCCGGCCTCTGACCTCGGCGCGGGCTTTCGCCGCTGGCGGCCCCCTTTGCAGACCCGGCGTAAAGGAAAGACGCGGCTGATCTGCGGTTTCAGCTAAAACGAAGTGCCGACAAGAAACTTATATTTGAAACTCTACTAGCGAAATCCGGGCCCGGCAAGAAAAAGCTGGAGCCAATGCAGATTAGACTCGCCGTATTGCTGTGAGCTCAGGAGCTCTTTTCGAGATGGGCGCGCAGTTCGTCGATGGAGGCGAAGCGGACGGTGCCCTGCGGCAGTTCGGCCTCGATCGAGCCGTCCACGTAGAGCGTGTAGCCCATGCCGTCGACCACCCCGGATTTGAGCACGGCGATCGCCTGCGGCCGCGGCTCGGCGCCCGGCTGCGGCGCGGGCGGCGGCTCTTCGGCTGCCGGCTCCAGGGCCGCCGGCTCGGGCTGCGCCGGCGGCGGAGACGGCTTGGCCGGCCACATGGCCTCGAAACTG
>JARRNI010000819.1:1588-2769 GCA_037385125.1 Pseudolabrys sp. | reverse complement strand
ACAAATATTCTGGCCGCGATCAGTCCCGCTGCCAATAGCGCTCCATGAATAAAGGGTGTTGAACGCGGTATGCCGTTCAGCCAAGCAAATGTGAAAAGCGCGGCGCACGTCATGAGCTCGGTAAAAAGCACCGCTTCGATAATATCAATCGCTTCTTGAATGGAAAAATTTCGGCTAATGCTATCTTGCAGCCTAAACGCGAACAAAGCCAGCATCGCAAGGCCAGCACTGATCACCCAAAAACCAACAATTATGTCCCAATCATCCGCCTCTATTACTTGCGCCCCACGCAAATACAATGCCGCAATGGGTGTCACGAGCACCCAAAATAGATCCCAAAGCGACAGATGAATTCTGTTCCTGCTACGCGAAGTTGGCGATGGAACTATGTTCATTTTCGAACCGTCACGCCCGACTGACACAATTAGAAGCGGTTCAGACCCAACCGTGGATCTCTACGCGACGCCACTTCATCGTCACGTAGCGGCGTGCCCGCCTTTGCAAAAGCTTGTATCAAATCGATCGCTCTAGTCAAAATTAACCATGAAATATGGCAAATTTTACCGCGAAGAGTGCCCATGATCTTCAAAACCGCGACCTTGATAATCCGCGAAAATGCCCCGGCTCACACGGCCACAAGGAATTCTGGATCGAGCCTTACCCGCACCTTGCGGCCAAGCAATTCCAGCAGAACAGCCACGCGCTCCTTGCCGCTCATACCTTCGTATAACCCGTAGCAATCCTGGAAGGGGCCATAGAGCACGGATACCTCGTCGCCCGGGGTAAACTGCGGCCTCCGGTCTAGCTTGACGAGACCGGTCTCATCCTCGCGTCGCCTGAGAGCTTCAACAACCTCATCTTGGACCGCCGCCGGCCGATCGCCATGACACACCAATCGCGTCACCCCGAAGGTTGACCGGATCGACAGCCATCGCTGTGTTGCCACGTCGATCGACACGAAGAGGTAACGTGGGAATAACGGTGCTGCCACTTCATCGACACGCCGTGCGTGCCGTCGCTTTTTCAGATACCGTGGCAGATAGGTGACAAAGTCTTGCCGGCTGAGATGCCGAGCGGCTTTGGCCTCGGCATTCGGGTGGGTCTGTACAACGTACCAACGGGAAGATGGATCGCTCAGCATAACGGAGACGCCTCTCATTGTTCTTCTTATGAGTTCTTAT
>JARRNI010000819.1:0-1578 GCA_037385125.1 Pseudolabrys sp. | reverse complement strand
CTTATGAATTCTTATAAGAATATCATGACACCTATAGCAGTCCGAACGAAGTATTTTTGGACAGCCGGCGGAATGCCCCGCAAAGGCAAGCTATTGAAATATTGACACTTTTAGCCTCCGACGTTAACGATGAATCTCGATTTGCGCAGCGTCGCGGTTCACAATTTTGGCGAAATATTGTTCGCTAGCGTCTGAAGCAACCGCTCTCCCAATGGGGGACTGGAGAATTTTCGCCTTAATGCCGCATCAAAGAATGCTTTGTTATCGCTTAACCCGTGGCCGATGGTCATTTCGAAAATATTGCCATTGTAATGAGGGAATCCATGTTAGGTGAGAAGCGCGTCCTGGTCACCGGCGGCGCCGGCTTTATCGGCTCGCACCTTTGCAAACGGCTGCTTGATGCCGGACACGACGTGCTTTGTGTCGACAATTTCTACACAGGGACCCGTCACAACGTCTACGAGCTACTGGACAATCCCCGCTTCGAGTTGGCCCGCCACGACGTCTGCTTTGCGCTCTATGTCGAGGTTGATGAAATCTACAATCTTGCCTGCCCGGCCTCGCCCATCCACTACCAGTTCGACCCGGTCCAGACCACCAAGACGAGCGTGCATGGCGCCATCAACATGCTGGGCCTTGCCAAGCGCATCAAGGCCAAGATTCTCCAGGCCTCTACTTCGGAAATCTATGGCGATCCGACCATCCATCCGCAAACCGAAGATTACTGGGGTAATGTCAATCCGATCGGACGCCGCTCCTGTTACGATGAAGGAAAGCGCTGCGCGGAAACGCTATTTTTCGACTACTGGCGCCAGCACAAACTGCGCATCAAGGTCGCCCGAATCTTCAACACCTACGGGCCACGCATGCACCCGCACGACGGCAGGGTCGTATCCAATTTCATTGTGCAGGCGCTCCAGAAGAAGGACATCACCGTCTACGGCGACGGCAGCCAGACTCGCTCCTTCTGCTACGTCGACGACTTGGTCGAGGGCCTCATGCGCCTGATGGGGACGGCAGACGATGTCACAGGCCCCGTCAATCTCGGCAATCCCAACGAATTCACCGTGCGCCAGCTGGCTGAACTTGTGATCGAACTGACGAATTCCTCCTCGCAAATCGTGTGCGCCCCCCTCCCCGCCGACGATCCCAAGCAACGACAACCCGATATCGGCAAGGCGAAGGACTTGCTCGGTTGGCAGCCAACGATCCAGTTGCGCGAAGGACTGGTGAAGACAATCGACTATTTCGACCAGCTATTGCGACAAGACGCGGTTTCAATCCCGCCATCGTGATGGGCTAGACTAGCGACGGTTGAGGTCTACGACTTTGCCTTCGCGCTTCGGCTGGCGGTTTTGGACTGTTGATGACGATGTCGCCTCTGTCTTGCATACCCTACCTCTGTAATCGTATAATTAAGAACAAGGAGATGGGCCATGAGAGCATTTGCAATCGCCGTTGTCGCGGTGCTGGGACTCTGCCTTGCCATACGGGCAGATGCCGCTGATCTTGGTGGGAAGTCTTGGCATGGCGGCCGCTCGCATGTCAGCTCGGCTTATGACGATGGCCCGTACTATG
>JARRNI010000818.1:1623-2747 GCA_037385125.1 Pseudolabrys sp. | reverse complement strand
TGGCGAGCGTTAAGGGCCGGCTCACGAGCCCGTCAATCTCGAGATGCCACGCGGCCGCATCGATTTCCGGCGGCACCGCGTCGATGTCCACCCGATAAAAATCCTCAGTAGCGGTAATCTCCGCCCGGGTACCGGGCGCGGGCTGAATCCTGCCTTCCAGCGAGCGGATGGACGGCGATTTGGCAGGGCCCGACGTTAGGTCGGGTCGTGGAGCCGTTGCCATGCCGGCGGCCGGCGTCTTTCTTTTCAGCGCTAGAATGCCAATGCCGAACGCGCTCGCGATCAGCGCGACAATCCCCGTTGCAGACAGATATAGAAATCGCCGCCGCGACGGACCTTGCTCCGCCTCGAGGGTTTCATGCGCGTGGGCTCTATAATAATAGGCCCCCCGAAGGACCCAGCCTATCGATAAGCCCCATCCGGTCAGCATGAAGCCCAGCCATATTATGCCGGCTGCAGGGGCGATATTGCGGAATCCCAAGAAGAACTCCATGGGGACAAACATGAGGAACAGCACGAATCCGAGCCCACCGGCCGTAGAGAGGATGTTCTTGAAGTTGGTTCTTCTGGCCACGGCTGCCACGACCACGCCGACAACGCCGCCCATGCAGAGAAAGAGAATCATCGCGAATTGTTTCGATGCCGAATGTGATGATTGCACCGGGAAGAATTCTGGAAAGAAAGTCAAAAAAATCAAAAGGTGCGAACGGCAGTCTTGCGAAGTGGTACCCGAGCAGGAAGAAAAACAGGAAAATGACGCTGCACAAGACACCGACCAATAGGCCGGCGGCAAGCGAGGGTTTGTTCATTCGCAACCTCCAATCCGTATAGCGTCGGCCCCGCGAACCCAAATCAAGGTTGTCGTGCTGCGGCTCCCTCGCGCATTCGCCGGGATTCTTCTCGGCCCATCGACCGCAAGACTCTTCGGCAAACATCAGAAAAAGAACGTCGTCTCCGCCTTCTGGCGGCCATTCTATCACGAATCCCCGGCGCCCAAAGCGCGGATATTGACCCGGGGCCACTTTTCGCGGTATCCTATCCGGGTCGCAGCGAGGCGGGTCATGATCGGCAAATCATTTAAGAACTACAAGATTACGAAAAAACTCGGCGAAGGCGGGATGGGT
>JARRNI010000818.1:0-1593 GCA_037385125.1 Pseudolabrys sp. | reverse complement strand
CTGGCCGAGGACACCGATCTCAAGCGCTGGGTGGCGCTCAAGTTCCTACCCGAGAGCACCGCGGACGAGGAAGACGCGCTTGCCCGGTTCAAACGCGAGGCCCGGGCGGCGGCGGCGCTAAACCATCCCAATATCGTCACGATCCACGAGATCGGCAGCTACGAGGGCCGGCCGTACATCGCCATGTCGTATATCGATGGACCCACCCTGAGGGACGAGATGACCCGAGGGGTCCCGCGGGATCGCGCACTGGACGTCATTATTCAAGCCTGCGATGGTCTGGAAAAGGCGCACAAGGCCGGCATCGTCCATCGAGACATCAAACCGGAGAATCTAATCAGTGACGCGGACGGCCGCGTGAAGATTCTCGATTTTGGGATCGCAACGCTCAACGTTCCGGGAAAGGGCAGGGCCGACTCATCGACGGCGGGAACGGTCCACTACATGTCGCCCGAGCAGGCGCGGGGAGATAAAATGGACGCGCGGAGCGATGTTTTTTCGTTGGGTGCGATCCTCTACGAGATGCTCGCCGGCAGGCGTCCGTTCAAAGGCGATCACGTCTCCGCGGTGTATTATTCGATCTTGAACGAGGACCCCGAGCCGCCGTCTCAGATAAATCCCGCAATCGATCCAAAGCTCGAAGCTGTCATTATCAGGGCGCTTGCCAAGGACCCCGAAGACCGCTTCCCGTCGGCCGCCGAACTCGCCGCCGAGCTTCGCGCGCGTCGATCCGGCGCTTCGACCGGCAGAGGTTCCTCGCTTTTACGGCGATTGGCGATCCCGGGCGCCATCGCGGCGGCGCTCGTCCTATTCTTCATCGTCAATCCGTTCAAAGATAAGTCCGGTGTCGACGGCGGCACGGCCGTCGCGAACACGCTCGCGATCATGTATTTCGATAACATGGCGCAGACGGGCGACCCCGACCGTCTGGGAGAGATCATTGCCGAGCTGCTCATCACGAATTTGTCGCAGTCCGAGGATCTCGAGGTGTTGTCCAGCCAGCGGCTCTACGACATCCTCAAGCTTCAGGGCAAGGAAGGCGCCAAGGTTATCGATCGCTCGACGGCCACCGAGATCGCCGAAGCCGCCAAGGCGCGCTGGATGATGTTGGGTTCGATCCTGCAGGTCACGCCCAACCTCGTCGTTACCACGCAGCTCGTCGATGTGGCGACGGGCACCATCGCGGGTTCACAGCGGCTGACCGGAGCCCCGGGCGAAACGGTTTTCACGCTGGTCGATCGGATGACCGGGCAGACGAGGGATGAGCTGGGCGTCCCCGTTGCGCTGAATGTAGAGACGCCAAAGCCGGTGGCCGACGTGACGACGAGTTCGCTCGATGCGTACCGGCACTATGTGGAGGGGCTCGACAACAACTATAAACTCTATTATGCGGATGCGGCGGAAGATTTTCGAAGGGCGATCGAAATCGACTCGACGTTTGCGATGGCGTATTTCCATTACGCAATGGCGTCCACAAAAACCAACAACGTTGTCGGGGCGCTGGCCGCAATTCAACATGCCGGCCGGTTTATCGGTCGAGTGAGCGAAAAGGAACGGCTCTACATCGAGGCGATGCAGGCGGCATTCGCGTTC
>JARRNI010000817.1:0-3237 GCA_037385125.1 Pseudolabrys sp. | reverse complement strand
AACTTGTGCAGCGTATCGCCGCCCAGAATCCGCACCTCTACCAGCGCGACGTCGAGAACATCGTCAACGCCATCCTCGGCGAGATCACCGGCGCCATGGCGCGCGGCGACCGCGTCGAGCTGCGCGGCTTCGGCGCCTTCTCGGTCAAGCACCGGCCGGCCCGCACCGGGCGCAACCCGCGCACCGGCGCCCATGTGGCGGTCGAGCAGAAGTCGGTTCCCTTCTTCAAGACCGGCAAGGAAATGCGCGAGCGCCTCAACAAGGACAGCGGCGGCGACGCGGCGTAGATTTCTCGCGCAGTTGCAAATTGGTTCGCTGTCATCGCCGGCATCCGCCCGCGCGGGTGCAGGCTCCAGCGGGCGATCCAATATTCCGCCTGCTCCAGGTCGGTCTCGAGGACCGCGGCCTGATGGATTCCCCGCTTTCGCGGGGAATGACAGTCGCGTAAACCTTCTCCGGCTAGAGGACAGCCATGGCCCGCAAGATCGTCACCGGTATCATCTTGGTGCCGCTCGCCGTCGTCATCATCGTATTCGCCGTCGCCAACCGGCAGATGGTGACGGTGTCGTTCGACCCGTTCTCTTCGGCCGCGCCCGCCTATGCGGCCAGCCTGCCGCTGTTCGTCTTGCTGTTCGTCGTGCTGATCCTCGGGGTGATCGTGGGCGGTGCCGCCGCCTGGCTGCGCCAGGCCGAGTGGCGGCGCACCGCGCGCAGGCTCGACGCCGACGTGCGCGCGCTGCACGCGGAGCTGGAAGGCATCCGCCGCCAGTTCGGCACCCAGGCGCCCGCGCAAGCCGCACCGCCGCCTTCCTTTGCGCACCTGCCGCCGAGCGATTCCTGAGGCATAGCGGTTCTAAGCTTTGCGGCCGCCCGGATAAGGCGGTAGAACCCGCCCGTTATGGCTCTCACGATCAAAATCTGCGGCCTCAGCACCCCGGAAGCGCTCGATGCGGCGCTCGAGGCCGGGGCCGACCTGGTCGGCTTCGTGTTCTTCCCGCCCAGCCCGCGCCATCTCGGCCTGGAGGCCGCCCGCGTCTTGGGCGAGCGGGTCAAGGGCTGCGCCGGCAAGGTCGCGCTCACAGTCGACGCCGCCGATGCGGCGCTCACCGGCATCATCGAGGCACTGAAGCCCGACATGCTGCAGCTGCACGGCAAGGAGACGCCCGACCGGGTGGTGCAGGTGCGCACCCGCTTCGGCCTTCCGGTCATGAAGGCGCTGCCGATCGCCGCGCGTGCCGACCTCTCGCCGATCCGCGAATATGCGCAAGTCGCTGACCGCCTGTTGTTCGACGCGCGTCCGCCCAGGGAGGCGACGCGCCCCGGCGGGCTCGGCCGCCGCTTCGACTGGACGCTGCTCGCCGGCGTCAAGCCCGGCGTACCCTATATGCTGTCGGGCGGTCTCGACGCCGGCAACGTGACCGAAGCGCTGCGCATTACCCACGCTCCGGGCGTCGACGTGTCCTCAGGCGTAGAAAGCGCGCCCGGCGTCAAGGATCCGAACAAGATTCGCGAATTCATCCGGGCCGCGCGCACCGGCGAAGAGCCGCTCGAACTGCCGAAGGCGAGTATCGTATGACCGTGCAGCAGCCCAATTCCTTCCGCACCGGCCCGATTCGCGAATTCATCCGGGCCGCGCGCACCGGCGAAGAGCCGCTCGAACTGCCGAAGGCGAGTATCGTATGACCGTGCAGCAGCCCAATTCCTTCCGCACCGGCCCCGACGAGCGCGGGCATTTCGGCATCTATGGCGGCCGCTTCGTCGCCGAGACGCTGATGCCGCTGATCCTCGATCTCGAGCGTGCCTATAACGAAGCCAAGGCTGATCCGAATTTCCAGAAAGAAATGGACGGCCATCTCGCGACTTACGTCGGCCGCCCCTCGCCGCTCTATTTCGCCGAGCGGCTGACCGAGCATTTAAGAAAGACGGCCTCCGGCCCTTCGGCGGGCGGCGCGAAAATCTATTTAAAGCGCGAGGAGCTCAACCACACCGGCGCCCACAAGGTGAACAACGTGCTCGGCCAGATTATGCTGGCCAAGCGCATGGGCAAGAGGCGCATCATCGCCGAGACCGGCGCCGGCATGCACGGCGTCGCCACCGCCACCCTGTGCGCCAAGTTCGGGCTGCCCTGCATCATCTATATGGGCGCGGTCGACGTGGAGCGGCAGAAGCCCAACGTGCTGCGCATGAAGATGCTGGGCGCCGAGGTGCGCGGCGTCACCTCCGGCTCGAAGACGCTGAAGGACGCCATGAACGAGGCGCTGCGTGACTGGGTGACCAATGTCACTGATACCTTCTACTGCATCGGCACGGTGGCCGGCCCGCATCCCTATCCGGCCATGGTGCGCGATTTCCAGTCGGTGATCGGGCGCGAGACGCGCGAGCAGATGCAGGAAGCCGAGGGCCGGCTGCCGGATTCGCTGATCGCCTGCATCGGTGGCGGCTCCAACGCCATGGGCCTGTTCCACCCATTCCTCGACGAGCGTTCAATCGAAATCTACGGCGTCGAGGCGGCGGGTCACGGCTTGAACAGCGGCGAGCACGCCGCTTCCATCGCCGGCGGCAAGCCGGGCGTGCTGCACGGCAACCGGACTTATCTCCTGATGGACGACGACGGCCAGATCCAGGAGGCGCATTCGATCTCGGCCGGCCTCGACTATCCCGGCATCGGCCCCGAGCACGCCTGGCTCAATGATCTCGGGCGCGTGCAATTCCTCTCCGCCACCGACGACGAAGCGGTGGCGGCCTTCCAGCTGGTCAGCCGGCTGGAAGGCATCATCCCCGCGCTCGAGCCGGCGCACGCCCTGGCGCGTGTCGTCGACCTCGCCCGCGAGAAGCCGAAGGATCATTTGATGGTGGTGAATTTGTCGGGCCGCGGCGACAAGGACTTGGCGAGCGTGGAAGCGTATTTGGAAAGCAAGAAGTGATGAAAACGCAGGCTTCTCTTCACCTCTCCCCTTTGGGGAGAGGTCGCGAGCAAAGCGAGCGGGTGAGGGGGCTGTGCCGTCAGCGGGGGTGCAGCGTCTGGTCGATCATGTCCAGCACGCCGGCAAGATTTTCATATACGTCGGTATTGGAAACGCGAACGACATGGTATCCGAAAGCTTCGAGCAACTCAGTTCGCGCCGTGTCGCGTGCGATCTCGCTTGTGGAGCTATGGGTGACGCCATCGACTTCTGTTTGTCCATATGGTGGAGCAGATTGTAACGACAACGACCCGTCCATTCATCCGGGAGCAAC
>JARRNI010000816.1:0-2548 GCA_037385125.1 Pseudolabrys sp. | reverse complement strand
GCGCCCGAACAGTTGGCCGCTGGTGCTCCTCGTTCTGCTGCCATTGCTGGATCTCAGTCCCTGGGCTGGCGAGCGACTGTTCCACGCCTTCGATTTCTTCATTCTCGCCACAATTGGCTATCTGCTGCTGCGGGGCCTCCCGGAGCTTCCAACCGCCCAGCGGCCTGCCCACCCCGAGCGGCTGCTGTTGCTGCTCTTGTTTCTCTCCAATCTGTCCGCATTGGCTTGGGGGCTTCTGCCCCTCATGCCGTGGAATGCCGACGCTTCCGCAGTCTACTACAGCCACTACAACGCCATACGGCTCGGCAAAGGCTTCTTCGAAGCGTTTTGTCTGCTACCGGTCCTGCGCCGCCAGCTGCATGCGGACGCGGAAGGTACCGTGCGCCACCTACTCCTCGGCGCCTCCCTGAGTCTGATTGGCTTTGGCCTGGTGATTCTCTGGGAACGCGGCGTGTACCATGACCTTGCTCACGCCCATAGCATCTTGTTTGCCGCCTACGCGGTTGCGGTGACATTCACCCGAACCACCTATGCTGCGTTCGCAATTGCGCTGGTCATCTTCCTCGTTGGACTGGCCACCAGGACGGGCCGCCCCATATCACGCTTGCGCCTTGCGGCCTGGTTTGCCTTCGCAATCGCGGCCTTCCTGGCATTTGTCTATTCGTTTTCCGTCGGCGGGACGCTGGCGCTGCTCGCGTGTGAACTCGCGGTCCTCGTCGGCGCCAGCGCCGGCGCGTTTCAACGCGTGGGGCAGAAGCCCTACATCATCATCGCTCTCATTGCCGGCAGCCCGGTGCTGTTCTACCTCGTTCTGCACGCCGCCACCACCAGCCGCTGGGCTGACACGCCCTACTCCAATGCTGTGCTCATTGCCGCCATCGTGCCGACGTCACTGTTGGCAGCGGCCACCGCATTGGGTTACGACGCGAGTCGACTGGCCAGCCGCCGAACGTTGATCGCGACTCTCATTGCACTGCTGGGCGTCGCTGGCCTGATCGTCCCATCCACCGGCGGCTATCGCATGGAATCGCGCTTTTCGCGCGTGTCATCCGACCTCAATACGCGCCTGATGCATTGGAAGAATGTACTCACTGCTTTCCCCGATACTACCCGCGCCTTGCTGTTCGGTGCCGGTACCGGCCGCTACCCGGAAAGGTACCTGCTGGCTCATCCCCGCAGATCCGAAAAAGTGGGCACCTACACGTTCCAACAACGGGATGGGAACACGTTTTTGCGCCTCGGCGGCGGCTCCGACCAGCAGTTGGGGCAACGCGTTTCCCTGCGCCCACATACCCCGTACGTTGTCTCAATGGACGCGCGTACCGCAAGCCGCAAGCTGTTCGTGACGATCCAGGTGTGCTACCGAAATATTCTATACGAGTACGCCTACAATTCATCGTGCCACAAGATAAAACTCTATCCGCGCCCCGATGGACAGTGGCATCGACTGACGAAAGTCTTTGACAGCGGCAAGCTCGGCCTGACGCCGTGGTTCGAGCACTGGCCAACGACGATCACGGTAAGCAACTATCATCCACAAACTATCGTCGACGTGGACAATATTTCCCTCATCGCTCCGAACGGCCGCAATCTCCTCTCAAACGGGAATTTCGCCCAGGGCGGAGACCGCTGGTACTCGTATAACGATTTTGAGCATTTGCCCTGGCACATCAAAAACTTGTGGCTGCACGTGTTTTTCGAACAAGGTCTGGTGGGTGTACTGTTATTCACCATCTTTACAGGCTACGTCGTCGTGCAGATCTACCGTCATCGTCGGCGCGCAAACGCGTTCTCCGTCGCCCTGTTCTCCTCTCTTTGCGGCTTCCTTCTCCTGGGCGTGACCGGTAGCCCTGTTGACACCCCCCGGATCGCTTGGTATTTCTACATACTTCTCTTGCTTTCCACGGCCTACACTTCATTGGCGGCCGGAGCCGACGAGGCCCCTGCCGGACGGCAGTAGCACCGCCTCACGCACGCGGTGCAGGCTACGAGTGTTCACGCTGTGTGCGGACTCCTAAACACCCCACACAATAAAACGCTACGATCGCGCGACCCCATTAGCCGGGGCTAATGCCGCCCGCCGAGTCCCTCGCGAACAACGACCACCCTTACGCGGAAAGCCTACCTGCTCCGTACCAGGTCATCAGCATTACTCCGCGCTCTTCGTCTCCAACTCACTTCGTACTCGCTCCGTCCGACCCCGATCTCGATACCCCGCCATCGCGCCCTCCAGTCGCCGTCTCTGCATCGTATGGCCAAACTGCAGATCTTGTTCTTCTCCTGCCAGCCTGCCAACCAATTCCTGAAGACGGGCGCCAATATATGCGCGCCAGATCCACATCGGAACCCCACCGCGCCGTCGCACTCCGTCCTGTTGACGCGCCCCCATGATTCCTTCCGTCAGCCCAGCGCGGTAGTTCCGCTCCAGGGCCCATTGAGGACTACAGCGATCCGCGGGCACATGGTGCCATACGATGGCATTTGGAACGTACAACGCTCGATATCCCTTGGCAAGCAGCCGTTGCTGAAGTCGCGTCTCCTCTCCCAG
>JARRNI010000815.1:0-4569 GCA_037385125.1 Pseudolabrys sp. | reverse complement strand
ACCGGGATGTTCACCTACGATCCCGGCTTCACCTCGACGGCGAGTTGCGAGTCCAAGATCACCTATATCGACGGCGACCGAGGCGTGCTGCTCTACCGCGGCTACCCCATCGAGCAGCTCGCCGAGCACGGCGACTTCCTCGAGACCTGCTACCTCCTGCTCTACGGCGAGTTACCGACAGCCGCCCAGAAGGCCGATTTCGATTTCCGCGTCACCCGGCACACCATGGTACACGAGCAGATGATGCGGTTCTTCCAGGGCTTCCGGCGCGACGCCCATCCCATGGCGGTGATGGTCGGCTCGGTCGGCGCGCTATCGGCCTTCTATCACGACTCCACCGATATTTCCGATCCGCACCAGCGCATGGTGGCCTCGATCCGCATGATCGCCAAGGTGCCGACGCTTGCGGCGCTGGCTTACAAATACTGGGCCGGCCAGCCCTTCATGTATCCGAAGAACGAGCTCGACTACGCTTCCAATTTCCTGCGCATGTGCTTCGCGGTGCCGACCGAGGAATTCAAGGCCAATAAGGTCCTGGCCCGCGCGATGGATCGCATCTTCATCCTGCACGCCGACCACGAGCAGAACGCCTCGACCTCGACGGTGCGGCTCGCCGGCTCCTCCGGCGCCAATCCGTTCGCCTGCATCGCGGCCGGCTGCGCCTGCCTGTGGGGGCCGGCGCATGGCGGCGCCAACGAGGCCGCGCTCAACATGCTGGCCGAGATCGGCACGCCCGACCGCATCCCGGAATTCGTGCGCCGCGCCAAGGACAAGGACGACCCTTACCGGCTTATGGGCTTCGGCCACCGCGTCTACAAGAACTACGATCCGCGCGCCAAGATCATGCAGAAGACCTGCCACGAGGTCTTAACCGAGCTCGGCATCAAGGACGACCCGCTGCTCGACGTCGCCATGGAACTGGAGAAGGTGGCGCTCAGCGACGAGTATTTCATCGAAAAGAAGCTTTATCCGAACATCGACTTCTATTCCGGCATCACGCTGAAGGCGATGGGCTTCCCCACCCACATGTTCACCGTGCTGTTCGCGGTGGCGCGCACGGTCGGCTGGATCGCACAGTGGAAGGAGATGATTGAGGACCCGAAGCAGAAGATCGGCCGCCCGCGCCAGCTCTACACCGGCGAGCCGCGGCGCGACTACGTGCCGATTTCGCGGCGGAAGTAGTCTCCACGGGCCACGTCCCGCGCCGCTTCTTTACCCCCTTGTGGGGAGAGTCGGGGCGCATTAGTACGCGGGAGCGGAGGTAACGCGGCGTGTGAGCTTGTCGCTGCCATAATCTCCGGCTATTTTATCGCCATGCTACGGATCGAAACCGAACGCGAAGACGACCGCCGTTGGCTGGCGGAAGCGCTGGCGCTGCCGGGCGTGCTCAGCTCTGCGCTGCGCTCGGGACACGTGGGCTCCCGCCTCCTATGAATGTAATCACATTCCCGTAATCGCATCACCCCAATTTATCCCGGCGCCCTCTCCTTAGGCTTATAGTCCAGCCCGTCCGGCCGTGAGGGGACGCAAACCGGTTGCGGCGGCTCGCGGAGTCCGGGCCGGCCCGCGCGCACCCCGCGTCATCAATGCTACTATGAGTAAGGGTAATGCCGTCGTGGCCGGACCGAAAGCAAACCGCGGCGCCGCCCAGCGCGACCGCACCTCCTGGCAGCGCGCGCTGCGCCGGCTCTACGAAGCCAACACGCCGCGCAGCCACAGATTCCGCTACGGCCTCTTGGTATTCGACCTCGTCACCATCCTGTTCATCGTCGCCACCTCCTTTATCCCGCGCAACGCCGCGGTGGAGGCACTCGATGTCGTGTTCGGCCTAATTATCCTCTCCGACTTTCTCGCCCGCTTCGCCATCAGCCGCGCGCCGGTTCGCGAGCTGCTGCATCCCGCGACCTGGGCCGACATCGTGGCCATCGGCTCGTTCCTCGCGCCGATCATCGGCGAGGGCTTCGCTTTCCTGCGCATCCTGCGCACGCTGCGGCTGTTGCGCACCTATCAATTGCTGGCGCGGCTGCGCGCCGACAGCGACTTTTTCCGCCGCCACGAGGAGGCGATCTTCGCGGTCACCAATCTGGCGGTATTCATTTTCATCACCACCGGCTTCGTCTACGAGACCCAGCACTACCGCAACGCCGAGATCCACAACTGGGCCGACGCACTCTATTTCACCGTCACCGCGCTGACCACCACCGGCTTCGGCGACATCACGCTGCCGGGCACGCTCGGCCGACTCACTTCGGTGGCGATCATGATTTTCGGCGTCACGCTGTTCTTCAATCTGGCGCGCGCCCTCATCAGCCCTGCCAAGGTGCGCTTTCCGTGTCCGCGCTGCGGCCTGCAGCGCCACGACGCCGATGCCGTGCATTGCAAGGCGTGCGGCGCGCTGCTCAACATTCCGGACGAGGGGCGGCTTTAGCGCATGATCCCGAAAAGTGGGAACCGGTTTTCGAAAAAGATCATGCGCCCGCAAAATGTCAGGGAGGCGCTTTGATTCACCCCAAAACAACATCTCTCTAGCGCGGTCTTGGCGTTGAAAATACGGTGCCCCTAGACGCCGCCGTTCTTCCCATTGCCATTATTGCCATTGCCGTTGAGCCGCGGCGCCTTCGCCCCGTCATAGGCCCAGGTGAGGTAAGCGCCGCCCCAGGCAAAGCCGCCGCCGAAAGCCGCCAACAGCAGGCGGTCGCCGGTCTTCAGTTTCTGCTCGTAGTCCCACAGCGACAGCGGAATGGTGGCGGTGGTGGTGTTGCCGTATTTCTGGATGGTGAACATCACCCGCTCGAGCGGCAGGCCGAGGCGCTCGGCCGTCGTCTCGATGATGCGCCGGTTGGCCTGGTGCGGCACCACCCAGTCGATCATGTCGGCGGTGAGATTGTTGCGCGCCATGATATCGTGGGTGACCTCGGTCATGCCGGCGACCGCGTATTTGTAGACCTGCGCGCCCTCCTGATAGACGAAGTGCATGCGATTGGCGACGGTCTCCGCCGTTGCCGGCCTGCGACTGCCGCCGGCCTTCTGGTGCAGATGCTTCATGCCGGAGCCGTCGGCGCGCAGAATCGTGTCCATGATGCCGTAGTCGACATTGATCACCGCGCCGGCGCCGTCGCCGAAGATCACGCAGGTGGCGCGGTCGGTGTAGTCGACGATGGCCGACATCTTGTCGGCGCCCACCACGACCACCTTCTTGTAAGTGCCGGCGGCGATGAACTGCCGCGCAGCAGTCAGCGCGTAGATGAAGCCCGAGCAGGCCGCCTGCACGTCGAAGGAGCCCACGTTGCGAATGCCGACCATGTCGCAGATAAGATTGGCGGTGCAGGGGTGCACGAAGTCCGGCGTCGTGGTAGCGCAGACCAGGAGCTCGACCTCCTCCGGCCGGGTGCCGGTCTTGGCCAGCAGCCCGCGCACGGCTTCCGCCCCCATATGCGAAGAGCCGAGCCCGCGACCTTTCAGGATATGGCGCTCCTTGATGCCGGTGCGCTCGGTGATCCAGGCATCCGAAGTATCCACCATGCGAGCCAAGTCGGCATTGGTGAGCACGTCCGGCGGCACATAGCCGTGGACGCCGGTGATGGCGGCGCGGAGGGTGGGAACGGTCACGACGGGTACGGGGCTCCCGGCTTTCAGCCATTGAATGACGGCCGAATCGCCGAGCACCGGCTGAACCTACCCTGTTGCGGGCCCGGTTACCATGCCTTCGCGCGATGGTTGGCCAAGACGGCGGGCACAGTCGAGTACCAGGGCGGCCGCCCGGTCGCTGGGCACCGCCTGCCCAATCTGCATGAGAGCGTCGAGCCGGGCGAAGGCCTCGACCTGGCGCCGCCGCTCGAGCGTGTCGGAAAGCAGCGGCCGCAGTGCGTGGGCGAGCTTCTCGGGCGTGCAGTCCCTTTGCAGAAATTCCGGCACCACGTTCTCACCCAAGATCAGGTTGGTCAGGATGGCGCTGGGCGCGGTGATCAGCAGGCGGCCGATGACTTCTTCAATGAGCGGCACCTTGTAGGCGGCGGCCATGGGCACGCCGGCGAGCGCCAATTCCAGCGTTGAGGTGCCGGACTTGGTGAGCGCCGCCCGCGCCGTGCGGAAGGCGGCATGCTTGGCGGCCGTGTCGGTCACCACCTGCGCCGACAGCGGCCAGGCGGCGACGGCCGCCTGCACGGGGGCGGCGAGCCGCGGCACTGCCGGCACCACCAGGTCGAGCGGCCCGGCGCGCTCGGCCAGCAGCCGCACCGCCTCGCCGAAAATCGCCGCCATGCGCAGGATCTCACCGGATCGGCTGCCCGGCAGCACCAGCAGCAGCGGCGGGTCGGCCATGCGGCGCTTGGCTTCCTGCGGGTTGGGGCGCAGCGCCGCCGCCTGCTCCCCGAGCGGATGGCCGACGAAGCTGGTGGGCGGTCCCTTCAGCCGCTGCATCGCGGCGGGCTCGAACGGCAGCAGCGCCAATACGTGATCGACGTAAGCGCGCATGGCGCGGGCCCGCCCCGGCCGCCAGGCCCAGACCGAGGGGCAGACATAGTCGACGATCGGCACCTGCGGCGCGCGCGCCCGCACCTTGCGCGCCAC
>JARRNI010000814.1:1328-3030 GCA_037385125.1 Pseudolabrys sp. | reverse complement strand
TTCAAGGTCGGCATGGAGCATCTCACGCGCTGGGAGCGCATGGCCGTCGTCACCGACATCGACTGGATCAAGAACACCATGGCGTTCTTCAGCTTCATGATGCCGGGCGAGATGAAGACTTTCCCGCGCGCCGAGGCCGCGCAGGCGCGCGCCTGGGTCACCGGCAAATAGCCCAACGCGGCAATTCGACCGCGGCGGCATGACGGATTCGCCATGTTGAGGGAGATCAAGGCCGCCGGGTTCCATTCGGCGATCATGCCGGATAACCGCAAACCGAGCCCGGGATCACCGACATGTACTCCAACATCCGCCCGTTCTGGCCGCCGCTGACCGCCGGCATCGCACTCGGCCTGGTGCTGTTCGTCACCTTTCTGATCAGCGGCCACGGCCTGGGCGCCAGCGGCTTCTTCACCCGCTTCGCTGCCTGGGCGGGCGGCGAAGTGGCCGGATCCGCCACGCAGGCCAACGCCTATCTCGGCGCCTTCCTCAAGGGCGGCGCCGGCCCGCTGGCGAGCTGGATCACCTGGGAGATCGTCGGCGTGGCGCTCGGCGGCGGACTTGCGGCAATCGCGGGCGGGCGCTTCCGGCTGCGGCTCGACGGCGCGCCCAGACTCGACGGCCCGGGCCGGCTCGCCTTCGCGCTCGGTGGCGGCATGCTGACCGGCTTCGGCGCGCGGCTGCACCAGCGGCATTGGGCTGTCCGGCGGTGCGCCGCTGGCGGTGGCCGGCTTCCTGTTTCTCATCGGCTTCTTCATCGCCGGCATCGCGGTGAGCTATCTCGTCCGGGGGGCCTGGGCATAAGCGTTCCGATCTATGACAACGGCGTCGCCTCCGGCCTCTTCAGCGGCGTGCTGTTCGGCTATGTGCTGGAAAACGCCGGCTTCGCCAGCCCGCGCAAGCTGACCGCGCAATTCCGCTTCGAGGACTGGTCGGTGTTCAAGGTGATGTTCACCGCCATCATCGTGGCGGCTGTCGGCCTCTATGCGGTGACGACGTTCGGCGCGATCCGGCCGCATAGCGTCTACATCCCGACTACCTTCTTCTGGGCCACGCTCACCGCGGCGCGCTGATCGGCGCCGGCATGGTGGTCGGCGGCTACTGCCCCGGCACCTCCACCGTGGCGCTATCGAGCGGCCGGCTGGACGGCTTGGTGTTCATGATCGGCATGGTGCTCGGTACCGGTATATTTGCCAGCGTGTTTGAATCCATCAAAGGATTCTATTTAGCCGCCCAAGGCCCGGCGGCGCAGACGCTTGACCAACTGCTAAGCATCCCGGTCTGGGCCGTGCTGATCCTTCTCATCGCTATCGCGATCGCCGGGTTTGCACTGGGCACCCGCGTCGAGCGCGCGCTGGGCGGCCTGTTGAATGCCGAGGAATTGAATGGCGGCGAAACCGACGAGATACTAGAAGAGATCGAGATCGTGGACGTGCGAACCGGCTGAAACAAATCTTGTTTGCGCCGAACCGGTCGTTTGGGGGCGAGCCCATTTGAATTGCACTTGAAGGAGAAGCTCATGGAGACCAAGCGACTGAAATCCGCTCTGCTCGCCGGTGGCCTGTCGACCATGGCCGCGGCCATCGCGGCAACGGCGGCGGCGCCGGCACCGGCGGCGGCGGCGGCGCAGCCGATGCAGATGGCGCAGGCGATGCACAATCCGTGCGGCGCCGGCAGCCCCTGCGCGCCGGGCAAGTCGCCGGCC
>JARRNI010000814.1:0-1318 GCA_037385125.1 Pseudolabrys sp. | reverse complement strand
CCCTGTGGCCCGGTGTCGGGTGCATGGCGGGCCCCTGCGCCCCGGCATCCGGCAAGGCCAAGCCGGCCATGGCGCCCTGCGGGCCATGCGCGCCCGCCGCCGGCCACGACAAGATGGCGCCCTGCGGGCCGGCCAACCCCTGCGCGCCGTCCAAGTCCTGATTCGCGCGTGAGCGTTGCGCGCGTGCCGGCGGCCGTCGACCAGGATCGGCTGATTGCGCGATTGCAGCAGCTCCCCCGCGGGGAGCTGCTCGCACTTTATGATGCCGCGGCGGAGGCGACCGAATGCGCCGCGGCCATGGCGCAGAACGGCACCAATCCGGTCACCGAAGTCCTGGCCGGCGCCAAGCGAGTCGAGGAATGGGCGCATTTCCCGCCCGGCGATGTGATCGACGCCGGCACGCACAGCCTCTTCTACTATCACTCCCACGCCGCCGAGGAGCGGGTGGCCGGCGAGCACGGCCATTTCCACACCTTCGTGCGGGCGAAAGAAATCGATGCGGCGGTCACGCCCGCGCCGCGCCAGGACGCCGGCGACGGCGGCGCGGCCGCGCATCTGGTCGGCATTTCCACCGAAGCATCCGGCCGGCTGATGCGGCTGTTCACCACCAACCGCTGGGTGACCGGCGAGACCTGGCATGACGCCGAAGCGGTGATCGGCATGCTCGATCATTTCGATATCACGACGCCCGCGCCCTCACGCGAACTCAATCGCTGGGTGAGCGCAACTGTGCGCATGTTCCGACCGCAGATTGTCGATCTCGTGCGCGCCCGCGACGCCGCGGTCGCGGCATTTGCGCGCACGCATCCGCAAAGCGACGTCTACGAGAACCGCGATCTGATGGTGACATCGGAAGCCACCGTCGACTTCCTCGGCCAGATCCATGCCATCGAGACGACACTGGCGGCGTAGACTGCAGAGATCAGTGAGTGCCACTTTGCCTGCAAGAGCTTCATCAGATTGGGCTTCGCCTTGTGGCGGCCGACGAAGCCAGCGAGAAATTCCGCGTGATCGGCGTCCTTGTCCAGGCGTTTGCGGATCTCCCTCATAGTTTTCAACAGTATCCTCCAAAAACGACCGGATTGTTGCATCGCCACAAAATGGCGCGACGGGCCAATCGCTGTGATCGCTTCTAGGTTGGAGGCTAGTTCCACTACATTTCTGTCACGTGGTCGTGATGGAGGACAATGCCAAGCCAAGCAGTACGGTCGGCGGCGACAAGAACTATGATACCGCCGACTTCGTCGCCGGCTGTCGGGAACGCAACTGCACGCCGCATGTCTCGCAACACGATACCAACCGTCGTTCGGCCATCGAT
>JARRNI010000813.1:0-3475 GCA_037385125.1 Pseudolabrys sp. | reverse complement strand
CCGAGCGGCCAGCTCGCGATCAGGATCGCCATGGCGGTGACGATCTCGCGCCGGGCGAACCAGTCGGCCACCATCTTGGTCATCAGCACGTTGATCAGCACCGCGCCGACGCCGCTCGCCAGCCGCCCCGCCGCCAGCACCGCGAAGGACGACGCGACGCCCATCAACGCGCCACCCGCCGCCATCAGCGCGAGCCCCGCCAGCACCACCCGCTTGGCGCCGAAGCGCTGGCCGAGCACGCCGCCGGGCAGCGCGATGAAGATGCCCGGCAGCATGTAGAGCCCGATCAGGGTGCCGATCTGCGCATAGTCGATGGCGAAGGCCCCGCGCAGAAACGGCGCGGTGGAGCCGACGGTCTGGAACTGCAGCGCCATCACCGTGCGCCCGATGAACAGCACGGCGAGGACCAGCCAGCGGCTGCCCGGCGGCGATTTCCGCTCCATTGTCGCCCCTCCCCGCGCGCGACCGTCGACCGCCGTTCAAGCGCTCCCGTTTTGGGTGTTATATCACCCGCTGGCGCCGCCGCGCCCGCGCCTTTAAGATTCCCTCAGCGACGAATCGGGGTAAGGCTCGTCATGCAGCACAAATCCAATTGGGCGGTCTATTTCGCGACGGCGCCGGTACGGCTGTTCGGCCGCTCGCGTGCCTTCCGCATCGCACTTGTCGCCGTCGTCGTGCTGGGCGGCGCGTTCTACGGCACGTTGTGGGCGATCGACAGCTTCCTGCCGTCGCAGCCGGCGCCCTCGCCGGACGCGCGCATCTTATGTGATCGCGCCGGTGGCAGTCTCGTTGTCGGCCATCCGCTCAAGTCTCGACGCCGCCGCGCCGCGCACGCTGGTCGGCAAGAACGACAATCCCGTCAGCAGCCTCTTGTCGAAGGCCGACATCGGCATGACGGTGACGCGCGGCACCCTCGGCATCAGCGGCAGACCCGGCGACATCGCCGTCACCGCGCCGCTCAACTCCACCATGACGGTCACCGGGCAGATCGCCGGCCTCGCCGGCAATCTCACCGGCGGCATCACGGGCTTCCTCAATAACGCCATCGGCCAACAGGTGGGCGGCCTCACCACCCGCGTGCTCGACCAGCGCGTCGACGTGAACGGCAAGGTCGTGGTGTATTCGCGCCCGGCCATCACCGCGAGCTGGCGCTTGCATCCCAACCTGCACGCCCAGCTCTCACTCGGCAACAGCGCGATGCAGCTCGCCGGCATCAAGCTCAACATGGCGAGCGAAGCGCGCCCGGTGCTCGACCAGATGGTGAACCAGCAGGTCTCCGCGCTGGAAGGGCGCTTGCGCAGCGATCCCTTCATCGAAACCGCCGCGCGCGCGCAATGGGCCAAGATGTGCCGCGCCATCCCGCTCGGCGGCGGCAAGACCGGCCTGCCGAAACTGTGGCTCGAGATGCGCCCGGTGCGCGCCGCCGCCGCGCAGCCGAAGATCAGCGCGCATGCCGTCACCCTCACTATCGGCGTGCAGGCGGAGACGCGCATTACGCCCACCAAGATCACGCCGCATTGCCCGTTCCCGTCGAAACTGGAACTGGTGCCGCCCATGGACGACGGCCGGTTGCAGGTCGGCCTGCCGATCGACGTGCCGTTCACCGAGCTCAACAAGCTGCTGGAAGCGCAGCTCAAGGGCCACGAGTATCCTGAGCAGAAGGACGCAGCGGTCAAGGTCCGGGTGCAGCATGTGCAGGTCGGCGCGTCCGGCAAGCGCCTGCTGATCTCGCTCGACGTCAAGGCGCGCGAGCAGAAGAGCTGGTTCGGCTTCGGGGCCAGCGCGACGATCGACATCTGGGGCAAGCCGGTGCTCGACGCCAAGAACCAGATCCTGCGGCTGACCGACGTGACGCTGGCGGTGGACTCGCAGGCCGCCTACGGCCTGCTCGGCGCCGCCGCCCGCGCCGCCGTGCCCTATCTGCAGAAGGCGGTGGCCGACAAGGCGGTGGTGGATCTCAAGCCCTTCGCCGCCGACGCCAAGAAGAAGATCGCAACCGCGCTCGCCGACTTCCAGCGCAACGACAACGGCGTGAAGGTCGCGGCCGAGATACGCGACGTGCGGCTCACCGGCATCGCCTTCGACTCGCACACGCTGCGCGTGATCGCGGAGGCCGACGGGCGGGCCAAGGTGGCGGTGAGCCGGCTGCCGCGGATGTAAATTTCGGCTGTCATCGCCCGCCAACGGGTCCGCGCGAAGCGCGGCCCGATGATAAACTCCAGTGGGCGATCCAGTACGCCGAAGCCTATCGAGAGGACACGTCCCGTTCCGAGGGGGGCCCCGCAAAGGGGCTGAGAGGCCGCGAGGGGCGGCGACCCTTTGAACCTGATCCGGGTCATGCCGGCGAAGGGACGGACAATGCTGCAATCTCCCGCCTCCGCACGCGATTCGACACCGATCAGCGTCGTCGGCGCCGGCATCGCCGGCACTTGGCAGGCGCTGCTGTTCGCCAAGGCCGGGCGCCAGGTCGCGCTTTACGAGCGCGATCAGCCCTCGATGACACAGTCCACCGGT
Organism: Pseudolabrys sp.; assembly: GCA_037385125.1. Classification (GTDB taxonomy): domain Bacteria; phylum Pseudomonadota; class Alphaproteobacteria; order Rhizobiales; family Xanthobacteraceae; genus Pseudolabrys. The sequence goes on along the minus strand of JARRNI010000813.1, from coordinate 961 downwards.
CATTGGGCCGGCGGCATGCTGGCGCCCCACTGCGAGAGCGAGGCGGCGGAGCCGCTCATCACCCGGCTCGGCCTGCGCTCGCTCGAATTGTGGCGCGAGGCGTTGCCGGATACGCCGTTCAACGGCTCGCTGGTGGTGGCGCATGGGCGCGACCGCGCCGATTTCGAGCGCTTCGCCCGGCTGGCGAGCGGCCACCGGCGCATCGGCGCTGAGGAGATCGCCGCGCTCGAGCCGGCGCTGGCCGGCCGCTTCAGCGAAGCCCTGTTCTTCCCCGGCGAAGGCCATGTCGAGCCGCGCCGCGTGATCCCCGCGCTGCACGACAAGCTGCGCGCCGCCGGTGTGCCGATCGCCTTCGGGCAGGCGGCCGCGCCGCGCGAGCTGGACGGTCTGGTGGTCGACTGCCGCGGCATCGCCGCCCGCGAAACCAGCCCCACCCTGCGCGGCGTCAAGGGCGAGATCATCGTGATCGAGACCAGCGAGATCGCGCTGGCGCGGCCGGTGCGGCTCATTCATCCGCGCTGGTCGCTCTATATCGTGCCGCGCGCGGACAACCGCTTTCTCATCGGCGCCACTACGCTGGAAAGCGAGGACACCGGCGTGTCGGTGCGCTCGGCGCTGGAGCTGTTGAGCGCGGCGTATGCGGTGCATCCGGCCTTCGGCGAGGCGCGCATCGTCGAGCTCGGCGCCGCGTTGCGTCCTGCCTTTCCCGACAATCTGCCGCGCGTCACCGTCGACAACTCAGGGATCAGCGTGAACGGACTCTACCGCCACGGCTTTTTGCTCGCGCCCGCGATTGCCGAGATCACCGTCGCCCATGTGCTGGGAACGCGCAGCGACCCGGAGGTGGTGCGATGCGCGTGACCGTCAACGGCGAGGATACCGAAGTGCAGGCGCGCGACCTTGCCGGCCTGCTGAGCGAGATGGAATACGCGTTCACCCAGCTCGCCATCGCGGTGAACTA
>JARRNI010000812.1:0-3253 GCA_037385125.1 Pseudolabrys sp. | reverse complement strand
CTGAGCCCACTTGGCTTGCCTCGATCTCGCCTGCGAACCAGCGAATTCGAGGGCGAGTTGGGGTGTTCGGTGCCGGGGCGGAAGCGCCATCCGGCTGCGCGACCGGCTGGGTCAAGGCCCAGAGCCTGAGTTCGGCTTCCGGCATCAATGTTAGAAGGACAACAAGACTGCCGGTCGTGAAGGCTGGACTTCCGTTCTCCTGGTGGAGCCTTCTAAGGCCGCTCGGCCGCGTGGCGGTGGCGATGAAATAGCTTCGCGTGGCGATCGCGGGCGTCCGCCATTCCATGTTCTCGACCAGCGAGACGGTACATGATAGGTCGCCCGCCGGCGGCGGCAACTCCGGCGGCGTCGTTGTCGGCGTATCGTGACGGAACCAGGGGCCTAGCGCCGGCGAAGCCAAGCCGAGTGCGTTCGGTGCCGGGTTTAGCGTCGGCATGGATCAGCCTCCGTCAGACGGGGGGAAGATTGGCTGGAGCGCTGGAACGCCCCGTGGGATCGATCAGCGTCACCACGAATTCTGTGCCGAACGGCACGATCTCGGTGGCCGCCACGGTCGCCGGGAGGGTGAGTGGCATTGGCGCGGTTATGTTGGTTTCGCTCAGGATGGCCAGTTCGGCGTTCGGCAGGCGTCGGGCAAGGCGGACCACGAAATAGCCCAGCGCACCGCCTGCGAGCGTTTCGGGATGCGTCAGCTCGATTCCGAGATCGGCGCGCCCGTCGGCCACTGCCGTGCCGGTATAGGCGACGAACTCGAGCGGCGTGGGGGGATCCTCAGGCACCAGGACAAGACTTACAGGATCTGACGGCCGGCTCCAACGGCCGGGCACCGTCGAGCCCGATTCGGGCGCGCCTTGTACCTCGGCCACCCAGGTATAGCGCACCCATGGCGCAAGCGTTGCCGTTGACGCGATGACCACCGGCCCGCCATCGCGATAGAAGGCAGTCTGGATGCCGCTGGCGGCATCAGGCGGCGACAGCGCACCGGTCGCCACGATTGGCACCTTGCGCGGTTCAGCGCTGTCGGCTCGCGTGCGTCTCAGTCGCCAAGTGTGGCCAATAGTCGTGCCGGCGAGGAGAGAGATGTCGATGCGCACGACTCGTGCATTCTCGCCCGCGCCCGGCGCGACTTCGTTGACCGTGATGGTAGGTCGCTGCGGAGGGTCGGAATTTGGCACGCCATAAAGAATCAGCTCAAGATCGGTCAATGACGGCCGCGCCCCGGATTCCGCTTCCGCCGCGATCTTGTAGGCGTTCAGGATGCGCGAGGAGCCGGACAGCGCGTGGCGGAAACCAACCTCGCCGGAATTGAAGCGCACGTTGACGTCGCGTAGGCGCTCATAGAGCGCGTCAGGAAAGCGTGCATGGTTGTCGCGGAAGATGCCGGCACGAACGGCTCGGTCCGAAGTGGCCGCGAGCGCGTCCAGAAGAGAGGTCGCACCGATCTGCTCGAGGTGGCTGACCAGCCGGTTCTCGTCGGTGTAGTAGACTCCGTATCGCGACTGCCCCGGCTGCGACGTCCAGCGATGCTCCACCCAAGCGAGCCCGGTCACGTCGGGCCGAGCCGAATAGAGCAAAACGTCTGGCACCGGCACCTGTACGGGTGCACGCGGATCGGTCATCCGCAACCGGTGCGCCTCGGATACGACTGAAGACCTTCCATGGGTGTCGATCCAATGTGCGGTCAGGATGGTCGGACTGAGAACCGGTCCGTCAAAGGTGAGGACGAGAACATAGCGGCGATCGCTAGTAGGAACCGAGTCAGCGTCGAACGTTATCTTGCTTGCCGCCGCCGCTTCGAAGACGCGCACCGGACCGACGCTTTCGCCGTCTTGGGCAGCGACTTGCGCGATGACGCGAACGCGGTCGAGCGGCAGGCTGCCCGGCGCCAGTGTCTCATTATCGGGTACCGCGACATGCACAGTGATCGTGCCGCCATGCGTCGCAGCGTCGGCGATCGCGGGTTGCTGGTAATAGCCCTGCAGGTGCGGGCGCGGTGGCCTCGGTCGCGGGCCCGCGGCTGCCGCCGTTGATGCCCATTCCGACCAGCGTCCGAATCGGTCCTCTTGCGCGATGAAGACGCGCAGGTCATCAGGCGCGATTGTGCGGTCGGCGATGAAGCCGACGCCGGGCGCGGACGGCGGCGCGTCGATACCGTCTTCGGAATGCAGACCTAGCAGGAGCGGCAAAAAGAATCCGTCCTCGTTCTTCCTGTTGATCGGCCTGTAGCGGCCGGGGCCCGATGCGGGTTGTCGCCGCCCCGCGGCGAGAAGGCCGCTGACCCGCACGCCTGCAAGTTTGGTCTCGACCTCGCGAATCGCGGCTGGCGGTACCGCCGGCAGCCAACCCTTGTGCGTTGCGCTGGTGATCGTTGGGCGCTCGACCTGATCAAGGGGGGCCTGCCGGTCCGCTACAGCCAAGGTCTCAAGCATGACATAGTCGTTCTGGTCTTCGAGGTGTTGCGTCCTCTTCGGCTTCGCGCCAGGGATGCCGGCAGCCAGCGCGGTGAATCGTTGCAGTACTTCGCGCTTGTCGAGCGAGCGCTCGGCGAGGGGAATAGCTGTCACCGCCCGATCGAAAAGCTCCTCGATCGCGCTTCGTCTTGCACCAGACACCGGCGGGAAGTCGCGGAAGAAGCCGATGATGCGGTAATAGATGATCCGGTCTTCCACCTCCTTCCACGTGTCATCTAGGATCTTGTAGCCGATCAGACTTGCCGTGCCTGGATCAAACTGGAGCTGGTGGATGCGCTCGATGAGCGCCATCTCGGCGACGCTTTGTTCGCCCGACGCGGAGGCCAGCGCGTCGCCGTGCTCGTTGGTGACCGGCTCTGAAATTATCTGTTCGAGTGGCGGTTCCGTAGCGGAGATCAGCTTGTCGAGGGCTCCCGTCAGGTGCCGCGCGAGCGACTCAATGCGCGCCCGTTCCAATGCCGGATTGGACAGCGGCGCGGCACGCGGGCTGGGGGCATTCAAGGTTTCCTGCAGCGGCAGCCGCTTTGGCGACTGCGCTGCGATCCGCAGTTCGACGTACTTCATGTAGTTGGTGAGGCTGAGGTAGCGTCGCCCGCCGGGATGGGGCAGGTTCATGATGGCCCAGGGCGAAAACTTGAGCGGCTGTACGGCATGCCCCTCGATCCACTCGGCTCCGCTGACGCGGCCCGTGCCGGTAACGCGGATCTCGACGATGCCCGGCCCCGAGAACGCATACGGCGGCGTCGAACGCCGGCCGATCGTGGCAGGGCCGAAGGCCGAGG
>JARRNI010000811.1:0-3916 GCA_037385125.1 Pseudolabrys sp. | reverse complement strand
CGAAATTGGACAATGAAATGGTTGCGCCGCGCAGATCAGCCGGTGCCAGGCTGCGCTCCGCAACACCACGCTTGAACGCGTCGATCCGCTGGCGCCAATCCTGCGGGGTTCCGTGCGCCACATCACGCAGCACCGGGACGAACAGTCCGTCCGGACCGTCGATCGCCAGGCCGAGATCGATGGTCGGATTTTCGCGCAGCGCCAGCGACTGCGCATCGAAGCTGGCGTTGAGCGCCGGCTCGGCCTTGCAGCCGACAATCAGCGCGCGCACCAGGCGGCCGGTTACGTCCTCGTCCGCCGACCAAGCCTCTATGTCGGCCTCGTCCTGCACCGTGGCATGCGCGACCTCGCGCCAGGCCCGCGCCATGTTGACGGCCATGGTACGGCGGGCGCCGCGCAGCGTTTCGCCGTGCTGCGTCGTCCCGGAAGCGGCAGCCTGCAGGTCGGCAAGCGTGATGGTGCCAGCGGGACCGCTCGGTCTGACCGAGGAGAGATCGACGCCCAATTCGCGGGCGCGCGCACGCACCGCCGGCGCCGCGCGCACCGCAGGTGTGGCCGGCGCCGCCGATACCGGGGCGCCCGCCGCCTTTTTCGGCGCAGACCGGGGCTCGGCCAATTGGCCGACCACAGTGCCGCTTTCGGCGTGCGCGCCTTCCTCGAATTCAAGCACCGGTGCGCCGACCTTGACGCGGTCGCCGACCTTGGCCAGCAGCTTGCCGATATGGCCGGCCTGCGGCGAGGGAATTTCCACCACCGCCTTCTCGGTTTCGACCGCCAGCAAGGGCTGATCGGCCACCACGTGGTCGCCTTCCGCCACGTGCCAGCTGACGACCTCGGCCTCAGCCAAGCCTTCGCCCAGATCGGGAAGCGCGAATGTTTTCATGCGTAGGCCATGGTGCGCCGCGCGGCGGCTACGACGGCGGCGGTGTTCGGCATGTAATGGGCTTCGGTGCGCGGGTAAGGCATCATGGTGTCGTAGCCGGTCACGCGCTCGATCGGCGCCAGCAGGCTGGTAATGGCGCGGCCGGCCACCCGGGCGGCGATTTCGGCGCCGAAGCCGCAGCTCATCGGCGCCTCGTGCACGATGACGAGCCGGCCGGTGCGGCCGACCGAATCGAGGATGGCGGCGGTGTCGAGCGGCTTGAGCGTGGCGACATCGATGACCTCGGCCTCGATATTGTCCGCCGCCAGTTGCTCGGCTGCCTCCAGCGCCTCCTTGATCATGGCGCCCCAGGACACGATGGTGACGTCGCGTCCCGAGCGCAGCGTCATGCAACGGCCGAGCGGCATGCCCCGGGTCGGCTCCAGGAACACCACCGGATCGGGATCGCGAATAGCCGACAGCAACAGACCATAGGCGCGCGCCGGCGAGGACGGCATGACCAGTTTGATGCCCGGGATATGGGCGAACATGGCCTCCGGGCTTTCCGAGTGATGCTCGGGCGCCTTGATGCCCCCGCCGGCCGGCGAACGCAGCACCATCGGGCAGGTCAGCCTTCCACGGCTGCGCGAGCGCAGGCGCGAGGCGTGATTGAGGATCTGGTCGATGCAGCTATAGGCGAAACCGGTGAACTGAATTTCCGCGACCGGGCGAAAGCCTTGCGCCGCCAGCCCGATCGACACGCCGGCGATCGAGGCCTCGGCCAGCGGCGTATCGAGCACGCGCTGCTCGCCGAATTGCCGGAACAGGCCCTCGGTGGCGCGGAACACGCCGCCGTCGATGCCTACGTCCTCGCCAAGGACGATAACGCTGGCGTCCTCGCTCATCGCGCGCTTGAGCGCGGCATTGACCGCCTGCACCAGGCTAAGCTCGCTCATGCGGCACCTTGCGCCATGGCGATGGCCGTTTCGCGCTGCTCCGTCAGCTCGGCAGGCAATTCGGCATAGGCATAGTCGAAATTGGCGGCGACCGGCTGCGGCGGCGTGGCGAGATAGTCTTCCGCCGCCTGCTCGACCGCTTTGCTGCATTCGTGCAGCAGGGCCTCTTCCCTGGCCTTGTCCCAGTGCCCCGCCGCGGTGAGGAAGTTGCGCAGCCGCACCAGCGGCTCCGCCGGCCAGTGCCGGCTGACTTCGGCATCGTCGCGATAGCGGCTGGCGTCGTCCGAGGTGGTGTGATCGCACAAGCGGTAGCAGAGCGCCTCGATCAGGCTGGGCCCCTGCCCCCGGCGCGCCCGCACCAGCGCGCGCTCAGTGACCGCGCGGACCGCGATCACATCGTTGCCGTCGACCTGCTCGCCCGGAATGCCGGCGGCAACCGCTTTCTGCGCCAGGGTCTCGGCGGCCGACTGCCTAGCGCGCGGCACCGAAATGGCCCAGGCATTGCTGTTGATGACTAATACGGCGGGCACCTGCCAGACGCCGGCCATGTTGAGCGCTTCGGCGAAATCGCCCTTCGAAGTCGCGCCGTCGCCGAGCACGCAGACCTCAGCCCGCGGCTCGCCGCGCAGGCGGAAGGCCAGCGCCACCCCGACCGCGTGGGGCGGATGCGAGCCGACCGGCACGCAATTCGGGAAATCTTCGCGCGGGCCGGCGAAATCATTGCCGCGCTCGTCGCCGCCCCAATAGAGGAACAGCTCCTTCAGCGTCACCCCGCGCCAGAGCTGCCCGCCATGTTCCCGGAAGCTCGGCACGAACACGTCGTCGGGCTGCATGGCGGCGGCCGCCCCCACCGACACCGCCTCCTGGCCCAGGGACGAGGCATAGGTGCCGAGCCGGCCAGTGCGTTGCAGCGCGATCGCCTTGGTGTCGAAGGTCCGGGTCAGAACCAGGGCTCGGTAAAGCTTCAGCAGCTCGTCCGGATTGCGGGCAAATTCGGGCATCGTCCCCACAAGCTTGCCGCCGCTGTCGAGCACCCGGTTCATGGAAGCGTCGTTTTCGGCGTATTCCCAGCGAGTGACTATGAATGATGCCGTCTCAATCTGCGACCTGCCCGACCTGGGGCCTGAGGTCTACGCCCGATGGCGCGCCTCGGAGATCGGCGCGGCCACCGAGCGTCTCGAAAGCTGCCTGATTCTCGAACTGGCCGGCGACGTCAGCGGCTGCAATATTCTCGACATTGGCTGCGGCGACGGCACATTCGCGATCGAGCTCGCGCGACGCGGCGCCACGGTGACAGGTACCGATGCATCCGCCGCCATGATCGATGCGGCGAGGAGCCGGGCAAAGCAGCACAATGCGGACGTCGCTTTTCAAGTGGCGGCGGCCGGACGGCTTCCGTGTCCCGCCGGACAATTCGACATCGTGACCGCCATCACCATTTTGTGCTTCGTCGACGATGCCGGTCCTGTGTTCCGGGAAATCGCGCGCGTGCTGCGGCCCGGCGGCCGCCTCGTCATCGGCGAGCTCGGCAAGTGGAGCACGTGGGCGGCCGGCCGTCGCATGCGCGCCTGGCTGGGCTCCCGCCTTTGGCGCCGGAGCCGGTTCCGCACGGCAAGCGAGCTGCGTGGCCTCGCCGAACAGGCCGGGCTGGTCGTCACAGACTTGCGCGGAGCAGTTTATTATCCACGCTGGGCTCTGGCCGCGCGACTCTTATAAGTCCCTTCGATTCCGTGTTGGGCCGGCTCACGACGATCGGTGCCGGCTTTGTAGCACTCTGTGCCGTCAAGCCGGCAGGCGAGAGCTAAGAGCGCAGCCGCATGGTCTCGTGGTTAACCGGAAGCCCTGACCAAGCGCGCCCCTGCCGGGCGCAGGCTCCAACGTGGCAGGGCGGCAGCGCCGCAGGCCGCGCGCGACGAGGGCAGGACTACCGCTCGATCGGCGTATTTCTCATGTTTCTCATGGCCGGACTCATGACGATGCCGGCAGCGGCAGCAGAGTTAGGAACAGGCGCCATGCGGACCGCAAACCCACATCAGATCTCTATCACGGCGGTTTTTGACAACTACGCAGTCGACGCTCGTCTCGCCACGGATTGGGG
>JARRNI010000810.1:0-3159 GCA_037385125.1 Pseudolabrys sp. | reverse complement strand
TGCAGTCAACCTGCTTGCGCGCGATCTTGAAGGCATCGATCACGCCCTGCGGGTCCTTCCACTTGTCGAAGCGCGAGATCTGCACCACCAGCGGCAGGTCGGTCGGGATCTTGTGGTGCTCGAAGCGGTCCTTGATCTCCGCCTCCGACAGCTCCTTGTTGGTGGTGGAGAAGGGGTTGATCGCCGGCATGATAAAGCGCTGCGGCGACGAGAGTTTTTGTGCGTACTCGGGCAGCGACATCACCACCGCATCGTATTGCTCGATCAGCGGCGCAAGGTAGTCCCAGACCTCCGGATGCGGGTTGCTCAGGTCGAGGTGACAACGCCACACCCAGGGCGCTTTCTTGCGGAAGTGCTGGATGATGGGCAGCGGCTGCGGGTCGTGCACGATCACCACGTCATGATCGATATGCACGCGGGCGGCGTTCTCGAACGCCACTTCCTCGTAGATCTGCATCTTCAGGTCGGTGAGCGCGATGTCGCCGCCCTGCAGCGCGTTGTGCATCTTCTTGGTGACGGTGAAGAAATCCGGCCGGCCCTGGATCACGCGCCAGCCGGTGCGGATGCCGGACGCGTTCATCAATAGGGTCAGCGAAGACAGGATCTCGGCGACGCCGCCGCCGTAATAGGTCGAGTTGATGTTGACCAGGTGCAGGTCGCGCAACACATCGATCTTCTTGAGCAGGCGGTCGACCGCCTCGCCCCCGATCAGCGGCTCGTAATCCTCCACCGAGGCGAGCTTGAAGCTGCGGGGGTCCTGCGCGTCGTCCGGTACCAGCATCGGGCAAGCTCCTGGCGCTGAGGCGTCTGGTCCTTCAGTTCGTGGCTCCGCCGGCGAATATCAATGCGCCGAATGGACCGTTAAGGCCCCGCTAATCGTCGGAGCCGGCGCAAAACCTACTTTAGTTCCCGCCCGTGAACGAAATTTCACCCCTAAGGGTGCCGGCTTCGGTCGTTATAATCGCCACCAGGGCGAATAGCCGCGTTGACCTGGATCAACTTTTTCCCAAGTCATTTCAATAATTTCGCCGTTCACGCCAACCGCGAGGAGGTGCTGTCATTCCCCCGCACACCGCCACCGCGACGACGCCGGCGACCCTGCCGGACAGCCCGCACGCGCTGCCGGAGACCGAGACCCTCGCGCGCATGGGGGTTTCGATCGCTCGCGGCCTGTCCGAGGAGGAGGTCAGGCACCGGCACGAGCGTTTCGGGCTCAATACCATCGCGGCGCGGCGCCGGGCCAACGCACTGGTGCTGCTGCTGCATCAGTTCCAGAGCCCGGTGGTCTATCTGCTGGGTGCGGCGGCCGCGCTGGCGTTCTATTTCGGGGAATGGGAGGAAGGGGCGGCCATCGCGGTGGTGCTGGCGCTCAATGCGCTGATCGGCTTCCTCACCGAGCTGAAGGCGGGACCTGCGGCTGGTGGAAGCCTCCAGCGTGGCCGCCGACGAATCGACGCTGACCGGCGAATCCGTCGCCGTCGACAAGCATACCTGGCCGGTGGCGGCCGATGCGCGGCTGGCCGACCGCGCCTCCATGCTGTTCAAGGGCACGGCAGTGACCCGGGGCAGCGGGACCGGCGTGGTGGTGGCGACGGGAGTTTCGACCGAGCTCGGCCGAGTGTCGCGGCTGGTGGAGCAGGCCGAGGCCGGCTCTTCGCCGCTCGAGCGCAAGCTGGCGCGGCTGTCCGGCCAGTTGGTCTGGGCCGTCCTCTTCCTGACGATCGTCATCGCCGCCTTCGGCATCGGTGAGGGCAAGGACATCTTCCTGATGGTGGAAGCGGCGATTGCGCTGGCCGTCGCCGCCATTCCCGAGGGCCTGCCGATCGTGGCGACGCTCGCGCTCGCGCGCGGCATGTGGCGCATGGCGCGGCAGAACGCGCTGATCGAACGGCTGTCGGCGGTGGAGACGCTGGGCGCCACCACCGTCATCCTTACCGACAAGACCGGCACCCTGACCGAAAACCGCATGACCGTGCGCCGGCTGTGGGTGCCCACCGGCGCCGTCGAGCTCGACGCCGGCAACGAGCCGCCGCTCGGCGACGACGCGCTGCTGTCGCTGCTGTTGGAAACCGCCGCCCTGTGCAACGACGCTTCCCTCGACAGCGCCGAGGAGGAAGGTACCGGCGACCCCATGGAGCTGGCGCTGCTGCGCGCCGGCTTCCGCGCAGGTCTCAAGCGCTCGGCGCTGCTCAAGCACAGCCCGCTAGCACGCAAGCACGCCTTCGATACCGCCAGCAAGATGATGGCGACCGTGCACCAGCGCGGCGACAAATACCTGTTCGCGGTCAAGGGTGCGCCGGAAGCCGTGCTGGCGGCGTGCGGCAAGGTCATTGCCGAGGATGGCGAAGCCGCGCTCGATGCCGACATGCGTGCCGAATGGCAGGCCCATATCGAGGAGCTCGGCCATCACGGCCTGCGCGTCTTGGCCTGCGCCGTGAAGACGGCGGCCGACGCCGACGCGCCGCCTTACGAAGATCTCACTTTCGTCGGGCTGATCGGCCTGGAGGACCCGGCGCGCGCCGACGTGCCGCGCGCCATCAAGGACTGCCATGACGCCGGTATCCACGTGGTCATGGTCACCGGAGACCACGCCGTGACCGCGCGCAGCATCGGCCGCGCCGTCGGCCTCGGCGAAACCGCCGCCAACGTGGTGGAGGGCCGGCATGTCGCGAAACTCACCAACGGCGGCAATCTTGCGCTGCGCGACGTTGGCATTTTCGCGCGCGTGAGTCCGGCCGAGAAGCTCGATCTGGTGCGCGCCTATCAGGCGGCCGGCGACGTCGTCGCCATGACCGGCGACGGCGTCAACGACGCGCCGGCGCTCCGCCAAGCCGACATCGGCGTGGCCATGGGCCTGCGCGGCACCGACGTGGCGCGCGAGGCCGCCGCCATGATCCTGCTCGATGACGCCTTTCCCACCATCGTGATGGCGATCCGCGAGGGCCGCGTCATCTTCGGCAATATCCGCCGCTTCGTGGCCTTTCTGCTCTCGTGCAATCTGAGCGAGGTGCTGGTAGTCGGGCTGGCGATCCTGTCCACGCTGCCGCTGCCGATCATGCCGTTGCAGATTCTCTACCTCAATCGGGTCACCGACGTGTTCCCCGCCTTCGCGCTCGCCATGGGCGAGGGCGAGCGCGGCATTCTCAAGCGGCCGCCGCG
>JARRNI010000809.1:0-3202 GCA_037385125.1 Pseudolabrys sp. | reverse complement strand
CGGCCTGATCTGGCCCATCGTTTCGATGTACAGCGGATGTTGCATCATCTGCGCGGCGGCGTCGGGATCGAGGCGGTGGATCAGGTCTTCGACCAGTTGCCGGCAGTTGTCGATCAACTCGCGCGTGCGGATGTCGCGGCGAACGCGTTCGCAATAGACGATCTCATCGCGTCGCGCCGAGACCGCGCCCAGATCGGTGGGTAGGCGCTTGCGGCGGGGATAGAGATTGACGATATAAACCTTTTTGTTGGACAGCCCGCAGCGCGCGACGACTTGCTCCAGCGGGGAATTGCTGATAATCCCGCCGTCCCAATAGTGGCGGCCGTCTATCGTGGTCCACGGAAAGCCCGGCGGAAGGCTGCCGCTGGCGAGTAGGTGATCCGGCGTCAGGTCGTCGACGCGGCTATCGAAGGTCTCAAGCTCGGCAGTCTCGACGTTGACGGCGTTGACCAGCAGGCGCACGGGACTGTGCTTCAAGCCCTCGAAATCCACATACTTGCGCAACAGCGTTTTGATCGGCGACGGATCGTAGAGGCTGGTCCATTGCATCGGCAACACCGGCGGGGCGAACGGTGTCAGCCAGCGCGGCAGGAAGAAGTTGGGATTACCGAAGGCCAGCGAGTACCAGGCCGACAATGTTCGGCGCGTGGTTTCGTCGCCGAAGCCCGGTAGCGGAATGCTGAGCTCCTCCCAGAATGCGCGCAGCACCGGTGCAGCGGCACCGGGATGGCTGGCGACTATGGCGGCGTTGAACGCGCCGATCGACACGCCGGCGACGACGTCGGGATGCACGCCGTGCTCTTCGAGTGCCTGCACGACACCGCACTCAAACGCTCCGAGCGCGCCACCACCCTGCAGGATCAACACGGTCTGCACGGCCCAGGTATTCAGCGGCAGTGCGGGATCGGCGAGGTTGGCGGCGGTGCGACTCAACGGGATGCGGTTCTGTATCAGTGCCGCCACGGCCTGCTCTTCGGCGGGGGGCTGCTTCAGCAGGAAGCCGGCTTGCACGGTATCGTCTTTCAGGTACAACACGGAAAACGCTTCGCGCGGCGTCGTCATTCGGACGACGCGCTCGGTGTGTGTCTGCGGGTCGCCGATGAAGTTGAAGCCGATGCCGAACACGTCGGAGTAGAAGTACGACACGTCGCGATGGGCTTCGCGGCAGCCGAGCATATTGCGGGCGGCAATGCGGCCTTGTTTGACGGCATTGTCCCAGTGCTCGATGCGACGATGACGGCGATACACCGGATCGTAGAACTTGGCGATGTCGCCGGCGGCCAGGATGTCGGCATCGCTGGTCTGCATGGAGGCGTTGACGCACAGCCCGTCGTCGAGGGTGAGACCGCTGTCAACGAGAAAGTCGACCGCGGGTTCCACGCCGACGCCAATTGCGACCAGATCACAGGGCACGACGTTGCCGCTGTCGGTGACGACGGCGGTGACGGTGTCATCGCCCTCAAGACTGGTTGCGGTTTGGCCGAGCACGATCTCGACGCCCCGCGTCTGGTAGTAATCGAGAAAGAAGGTTCAGGGCAGCCTATGTCAGGAAGTGAAAATCAGCGGATGGGGGTCTTGTCTTTTTGACTTCAACCGTGAGCAGGTTTGTACAACGGAAAAGCGAAAAGTCAAAATGAAAGACCACACCCTGATTTCGGGATTTGTATCACTCTGATCGGAAGGGGAGGTAGAAGACGCCGGCGAGGTCGCCACCGGACAAAGCCAGACGGCGTGCACGGGTGCCGGTCGCGATCAGCAGCTTGCGATAGCGAATGGTTCCGGCGCGATCGGTCGTAACGGTGTGCGCCGCCGGGCTCACGCGCAGTGCTTGCGTGCCGAGATGCACGCTGATGTTGCGGTCGGTGTAGAACTCCGGCGGGTGCACCAAAAATTGGGGTAACGCCTGATCATCGAGAAGGAAGCCCTTCGACAGGGCTGGGCGGTGATACGGCAGGTGGTCTTCTGCGGTAATCAGCGCGATGCGGCCGGCAATATGGTCCTGGCGCAACGTGTCAGCCGCCATCGCGCTGGCAAGCCCGCCGCCGACCAGCAGATAGTCGACGCTGGTCATAGGTATGGGGCCGGAACGGCGATCCGTTCCGTGTGTCATTGCATGAACCAGCCGTGGCTGACGACGATGGATTGCCCGGTCAGCGCATTGGTCGGAAAGGCTGCGAGGAACAGCGCCACCTGCGCGACGTCCTCAGTGGTGGTGAATTCGCCGTCCACGGTTTCCTTCAGCATGATGTTCTTGACCACCTCTGCCTCGGAGATGCCCAGCTCGCGCGCCTGCTCCGGGATCTGCCTTTCGACCAGCGGTGTGCGCACAAAGCCGGGACAGATCACGTTGGCGCGCACGCCGTGCGCGGCGCCTTCCTTGGCGACCACCTTGCACAGACCGATGAGCCCATGCTTGGCGGTCACGTACGGCGCTTTCAGCGGCGAGGCTTCCTTGGAATGTACCGAACCCATGTAGATCACCGATCCGCCGCGCTTGCCGGAATACATGTGCTTCAAGCAGGCGCGTGTGGTCAGGAACGCGCCGTCGAGGTGGACGGCGATCATCTTGCGCCAGTTGGCGAAGCTCAGCTCGGCCACCGGATCGATATGCTGGATGCCGGCATTGCTGACCAGAATATTGATGGCCCCGAACTTCTCCGCCACCTGCGCGATGCCGGCATCGACCTGGCTTTCATCGCTGACGTCCATGCCGACCGCAAACGCTGTCGCGCCGTCCTGTTCCAGCTCCGCGGCCGTGGCGCGCGCGCTATCGAGGTTAAGGTCAGCGATCACAACCTTGGCGCCGGCTCGTGCGTACACGCTCGCGATGTCCTTGCCGATGCCGCTGGCTGCACCGGTCACGATGGCGACTTTGTCTTTGAGCTGCATGGGATCTCCTCGTTGGCTCAACAAGAGCGAAGCTGCTGTGAGGTGCCATATAAGGGTTTTCTGATACAGAGCCTGCTGGGCCCGAGCCAAGTAGCATAACGGTTTTCTGCATCAGACCCGCGGGAACCGCATGAGGTGATTAACACGATAACTCAGCCGCAGGGCCAGGGTCGGGTGCGGGCCGCCAGGACACGCCGTCAATACCTCCGTGTAGGCTCCACGGCGCCCTCCGTGGCGCCGACGGTCCTGCCGACCCGCACCCGACCCGTCGATAGATCTCCCAGCTGAGCCATAGTGCTAATCACCCCGCATG
>JARRNI010000808.1:0-3132 GCA_037385125.1 Pseudolabrys sp. | reverse complement strand
GGCTCTCTGGCGCGGCGCCGGCACAATCCCTCCATGGAGTACCACGATCCGCTCAACGCCGGTCTTGTTCCTCCTTTCCAGCGCCCGCGAAACGGCCGCAGCACTTTGTCCGTTCTTCCATCGATCCCACAGCTCACCCTTCTGCGCCGCCGTGAACCAAATCCGTGACGTCACCATGGCACACCTTCTCACCTCGAAAGATTAGAAGATGTTGCCCTGACCCCTTGAATCCGCCTCCCGATAGCTGACATCCTCCGCTACCGAAACGATGTCGATTTTGGGGCAAGCGAAATCGATGCGCCACCGCAGACTGTATCTCGAGTTGCTAGACGTCGCAGGACAGTTTGCGCGGCAAATGGTTCAGGGGTATGAAAATTATGTGCCATTGACGAGCGCTCATTGCTCGAATCACCGCTCCTACCGTCGCCTTTCTGAAGAATCCAATAGATCGCGGAGTTAAGAGATATAAAAAAGCTCCTTGCCGGTGCATAGCATCAACTACAAACGCGGAGTAGCATTTCCAGAATTCCTCCATTGCTTAATGCTGTCACCGATGACTTTCATGACAGTAGTTGCTGAGCCACTCAAGCCGGCGTATCCAGCGATTTCACGACTAACGCGCTCACCTTCATTTCGCAAAATTTCGCGTACAGCCTCCAACTCGGAAATTACCCGGTCGATTTCGTTCATCGACGAACCGGCAATTCGTTGGATTAGTGCATTAAGGTCTTCGCTACCCCAGCCCTTGTCATCATTGACTTCGCGTTCTTGGTTGAGAGGCGAGTCAGCGCGCGGAACCAGTTCGTGGACGTTACCCGCAATGGTGCTTTTCAACACCTGATCAGTCTTTGCCCCGGGTTCGACCGGGCGTCGATTAGGCGGAGCGTATTGTTCCGGGCCAGATCTAGGAGCGTATTGTTCCGGGCCAGATCTATATGTCACGGACTTCACCCAAAAAGCTACAAGAGCACGCAATTGCCCGACAACTCTCAGATTTTAAACTGCAGCATGTCAAGTATGTTGAGTAAAGCCGCGCGGATGAAATGAATCTTTTGCACAGCGTTATCCACCAACGCTACTGTGCCCTGATCGAGGTTCGAACAAATCGATTGAGTTGCGGTATTGGCGTAGCGAAACGCAGTTTTGCCTTTGATCCAATGCCTAGATGTGGCGGCGCACGGCGCCGCGCTGAAGCGAAGGCGCCGTTCAGCTTCGGCTCAGCCTTCAGTGGCGCCGGCGGCGCGGTTCTGGCCTACGGGCTCGCTGGCGGTCATCCCCTATTTGCCATCGAGATCGACCCCGAGGCCGCCCGGCCTAGGCTCCACGCATGACGGAGCCAGGCAAGAGGTGGGCGTGAAGCTGCCAAGAAACGGTTGCATCGCAATGTGCTGGCAATCGCGCTTGCCAACAAGCTCGCTCGCATCGCCTGGAGTGTGCTTGCCCATGGTCGAGCCTTCGAGGCGAGCAAGCTTCAAGCGGCCTGATCATTCGTAAGTAATCGAGCCGCTTACCCGCCGAGGTCTGCGAGAGGATGAGACGAGATGGAGGTTCGGTCTTCTCGGCGCATGCGAACACTGGTGACCATAATGGCCGGTTGAGCCCTGTCCGCTAATCAGATCGCGTGTGCGCTGATATCCATGATGGCCCGGAGCGCTACGCTCCAATCAAAGGCCGGATACATTGATGCAAGAACGCTGGCCACCAGCCCGTCGAAATCTTCTTGCTACGCACGGCCGGACCATACATAAGGGTCACACGCGGACAATTGCATTGCAACAGACCTGGTCCGCTTATCTAAGCGGCCGGTATGGGTCAAGCGCTTTCAGGCTATCCACGGCTTGGGTGTCGATGTCGCTCACGGGCTCGTGCTTCTCTTCGGAATCGGCATCAAGGCCCTTCCATCATGGGATTCGAGGACGAGGCGGAACAATCTTTACCGCGGCCTTATCGTCAGATGAACGATAGGTCCAAGCGGACATACGATCTCGCCTCATCCGTCGTCCCGCGAGGGACATCATGCCACCGCACGGTGGAACTCGCGTTTCCTCCTATTGGGTTTGATCCCATGAGGCTCTCATGCCGCTGCGACTTCCTTGGTCCACCGGAACTCGGTGCCGTCAACCCAGATGCGGTGCATGACCACGGCCAAGCCACGGCCAAGCGGCGGGCCAATGCGACGATCGCCTTTTTGATGCCGCGACGCCTGGCGATCTGCATCGCCCAAGCCTTGAGCCAGGACCATTTTGTTGAACGCACCAGCAGGATCTGGGCCGCCTCGTAGAGCATCACCCGTATCATCTCGTCTCCACACCGTGATATGCCGCCGGTGCGCTCGCTCTCGCCCGATTGATACTTGGAGGGTGTCAATCCCATCACCGCCCCGACAGCTTTGGAGTTCTTGAAGCGGGCGGGTACGTCAACTGTAGCGCGATAGGTCAGTGCCACCACCGGGCCGACCCCGGGGATCGTCATCAGGCGCAGGCACACCTCATCGTCCCGCACGATGGCCAGTAAACGGCGGTGCAGGATGCCGAGTTGCTCGCGCAGCACCCGCCGAACAACAAGCAGTGGCTCGACCAGAACGGCAAGATCGGGCAGATCCTCGATCAGCTCCCTGATGCGTGCCTCGAACTTCACCGTCCCAACAATCCCGACCTTGAGGCCGAAGTTGCGCAAAGTACCGCGCAGATCGTTGTCGATGGCGATCGCCTTCGACTGCAGCAGCTTGCGATGGGTCAGTAACATTCGCAGTTTCTGACTGCGTAGCGTCTTCACATGCATCGGGCGGTAAAGCCCCGCCCGCATCATCTGCGCCATGCCCCGCGCATCGTTGCGGTCCGTCTTGTTGATCTGTGCCTTCAACACCGCCCGCATGTGC
This sequence comes from Pseudolabrys sp., assembly GCA_037385125.1. Lineage (GTDB taxonomy): Bacteria > Pseudomonadota > Alphaproteobacteria > Rhizobiales > Xanthobacteraceae > Pseudolabrys. The sequence goes on along the minus strand of JARRNI010000808.1, from coordinate 254 downwards.
CGCGTCTCGACGCAGATCGCCGGCAAACCTGCTTCGGCAAGAGCACCGAAAAGCCACTGCGACAGTGGTCCAGCTTCCAGCCCAATCCGCTTGAAGCGGTAGGCGGGGCTCCCCAGAACATGCAGCAGCGCTTCCGGCTCGCTCGCCACCTTCACTTCCCGCACGATCTTGCCCGTGTCATCCACAATGCAGACGCTGGTCTCCTTGACCGATACGTCCAATCCAGCAAAATGGTTCATGCTGCGCTTCTCCTT
>JARRNI010000807.1:0-2520 GCA_037385125.1 Pseudolabrys sp. | reverse complement strand
GCACGGTCTACGACAAGGACGGCCAGCTCGTGACCGGCTCGTTCATGGACTATGCCATGCCACATGCCCACGACCTGCCGTCGTTCAACGTCGGCCTGACCGAGACCAAGGCGCCGTCCAATCCGCTCGGCATCAAGGGCTGCGGTGAGGCCGGCGCCATCGCCGCGCCCGCCGCGGTGATCAATGCTGTCACCGATGCCATCGGCACCGAACATATCGCCATGCCGGCCACCTCCAATGTGGTGTGGCAGGCCCTGCAAAGCGTGCAGTCCGCGCGCCAGGCGGCCGAATAACGGGAGAGAACGATGTACGATTTCACATTCCATCGTCCGACCACGGTCCGCCAGGCGGCCGGCCTGCTGGCACGCAATCCGGACGGTAAGCTCTTGGCCGGCGGGCATTCCCTGTTGCCGGTGATGAAGCAGCGGCTGGCGCAGCCCTCGGCGCTGATCGATCTGTCGCTGGTCGAAGGCATGAGTGGCGTCGAGCAGAAGGGCCGCTCGGTGGTGATCGGCGCCATGACCCGGCACGCCGACGCCGCCAATTCGCCGGTACTGCAGGAGGCGCTGCCCGGGCTTGCCATGGTGCCGGCCTCCGTGGGCGACCCGCAGGTGCGCAACCGCGGCACGCTGGGCGGCTCGATCGCCAACAACGATCCCAATGCCGACTATCCGGCGGCGCTGCTCGGCCTCGGCGCCACCATCATCACCAACAAGCGGCGCATCGCGGCCGACGACTTCTTCACCGGCATGTTCTCGACCGCCCTGGAGGATGGCGAGATCATCACCAAGGTGAGCTTTCCGATCGCCAAGAAGGCGGCCTACGAGAAGTTCAAGCATCCGGCCTCGGGCTTTGCGCTGGTCGGCGTGTTCGTGTCCAAGCGCGGCTCCGACATCCGCGTGGCGGTGACCGGCGCCGGCAGCGACGGGGTGTTCCGGGTTAATTCGTTCGAGGAGGCGCTGAAGAAGCGCTTCGCGGCGAAGTCGCTCGAGGGCATGACCATCCCCGCCACCGGCATGAACAGCGACATCCACGCCTCGCCCGAATACCGCGCCCATCTGGTCGGCGTGCTGGCGCGCCGCGCGGTGGCCAAGGCGACGGCGTAAGCCGCAGCAGAGGATTGCAAGCGTTACCCTGAGGGGCGGCATCGAGCCGCCCCTTTTCGGATTCTCCTCACGGCGAGAGCAGCAGGCGCGTGCCCGGGTCGCGAAAAGGCTTCCTCTCCAGCGGCGCGCTCGTCCTCGCCGCCGGCTTCCTCGTGCTGTTCATCGGCGGCGGCGCCCGCTTCACCGTCGGCCTGACGCTGAAGCCGATGGTCGATGATCTCGGCTGGGCCCGCAGCCAGCTCGGCCTCGCCGTCGCGCTCTATCAGGTGGTGTCGGCCGTCGCCATGTTCGCCGCCGGCCGGCTCGCCGACCGCGCCGGCCCGCGGCTGGTGCTGTGCGGCGGCGTGCTGATCAGCGCCGTCGGCATCGGCCTGATGGGCACGGTCACGCAGCCCTGGCACGCGCTCGCGCTCTACGGCGTGGTCTTCGCCATCGGCAGCGGCGCGGCCTCGCTGATCCCGGTCGGGGTCATGGTCACGCGCGCCTTTCCGGCGCGCGCAGGCACCGCCAACGCGGTGGTGATGTCGGGCATGAGCGTCGGCCAGCTCGTGGTGATCGCCGCGCTGGGCCGTGCTCCTGGCGGTGAGCTGGCACGCGGTCTACTGGTGGCTCGGCCTGGTGCATCTGGCGCTGCTGCCGCTGCTGCTGCTTGCGATCCCGAAGACCGCCGCCACGCAAGCGGCGGCTGGGCCACTGATCGACGGCGTCGGCGTCATGCAGGCGGCCCGTTCGCGCCAGTTCTGGCTGCTGCTCGCGGTCTACGCCATCTGCGGCTTCGACGACTTCTTCGTCGCGACCCATGTGGTCGCGATGGCGGAGGACCGCGGCGCGTCCGCCTTCCTGGCGGGCAATCTGCTGGCGCTGATGGGCCTGACCGGCCTGATCGGCGCAGTCGCCGCCGGCGCCTTCTCCGACCGCGCCGGCCCGGTGTGGCCGGCGGCGCTCGCCTTCGCCGCGCGCGTTATCGTGTTCGCGCTGGTGCTGGCCGACCGCTCGAAGCTGTCGGTCGCCGTGTTCGCGCTGGTGTTCGGCGTCACTTTCCTGGTGACGGCGCCGCTGACCGTGGTCTTCGTGTCGCAGAGCTTCGGCACCCGTCATCTCGGCGCGCTCACCGGCCTGATCACCATGGTGCATCAGATCTGCGGCGGCGCTGGCGCCTATCTCGGCGCGGCCATCTTCGACGCGCGCGGCAGCTACGATCCCGCGCTATGGCTCATGCTCGTGGTTTCGCTCGCCGCCATGCTGCTCACGCTGCTGCTGCGGCGCCGGCGGCAGGACCTCGCTAGCGCATGAGGTCGCGAGACGTGTGATACCAACGGTCATAGAGACTGACTGATGTGTGCCCAGTCTCGCAAACCGATTGCTGTTATTGTTTGCGGTTGAGCAATGAGCTTTTGCCAAGCGTCGCAAGCTG
>JARRNI010000806.1:0-2619 GCA_037385125.1 Pseudolabrys sp. | reverse complement strand
GATCGAGCCCGAGCGCATCGGCGACCTCGTCCATCATGCGCTCGAGCGCCACATTGGTCGGCCCCTGGCCGAAGCCGCGCACCGCTTCCTGCGTGGTCTTGTTGGTGACCACCGCGATGGCGCGGTACTGCACGCTTCTGATCTTGTAGGGCCCGACGATGGCGCCCACCGGCTTGCCGAGCTGGAACGGCGAGCGCCCGGCATAGGCGCCGACGTTCTCCAGCGCGCGCATCTTCATCGAGCTCACCACGCCGTTGTCGTCGAAGGCGACGTCGACGTCGAACAGCCGCTCCGGCCCGTGCGCGTCGCCGCCGCGCATGTTCTCCAGCCGGTCCTCGATCAGCCGCACCGGAAAGCCGAGCCGGCGCGCGAGATAGCCCGCCAGCACCGTGTGCTTGATACCGCGCTTGACGCCGTAGGAGCCGCCGACGTCCACGTCGTGATGGACGCGCACCGACGACAGCGGGATCTTCAGGGCAGCGCCGATCTGGTCGGCATAGCGCGGCATCTGGATCGAGGCCCACACGTCGAGCATGTCGCGCCAAGCATCCCAGCGCGCCACCACGCCGAAGGTCTCGATCGGCACCGTGGCGCTGCGCGCCCATTTCACCCGCAAGGAGAGCTTGTGCGGGCTGTCGGCGAAATCCTCGTCCACCGGGCCCCAGACGAAGGTCCTGTCGAGCAGCACGTTCGAGCCGTGCGCTTCGTGCACCAGCGGGCTTTTTTCGTCCATCGCCTGTTCGGCGTCGAGCACGAAGGGCAGCGGCTCGTAGTCGATTTCCACCGCCTCGGCGGCGTCCTCGGCCAGCGCACGCGTGTCGGCCACCACCGCCGCCACCCATTCGCCGGAATAGCGCGCCACCTCGTGGGCCAGTGGCCGGCGCGGCACGTCGGGCGTGGCGAGCCCATTCATCAGCGGCAATGTGGCTTCCGCCAGTTCGGCGCCGTCGAGCACGTAATGCACGCCGGGCATCTTCAGCGCCGCCGTCTTGTCGATGCTCCTGATGCGCGCGGCGGGGTAGGGGCAAGTCACCAGGGCGACATGCTTCATGCCGGGCAGATCGACGTCGGCGACGAACTGGCCCTTGCCGGCGACAAAGCGGCGGTCCTCGCGCACGCGTCGGTCCGATGCGACGTAACGGAAGTGATGCAGGGCCGCGGTCATGGGCGCTCCACCGGCCGGTTGGCGCCGCGCATGCGCTCGGCGGCGAGCGCGATCGCCTCGACGATCTGCGCATAGCCGGTGCAGCGGCAGATATTGCCGGAGATCGCCTCGACGATCTGCTCGCGCGTCGGCTCCGGATTGCCGGCGAGCAGCGCATGCGCTGTCAGGATCATCGCCGGGGTGCAATAGCCGCACTGCATGCCGTGGGTCTCGCAGAAGGCATCCTGGATCGGCGACAGTTCGCCCGGCCCGGGCGTGACGCCTTCGATGGTCGTGATGGCGGAGCCTTCCGCCTGCGGCGCAAACATGAGACACGAGCGCACCGCCGCGCCGTCGCACAGCACCGTGCAGGCGCCGCATACGCCGTGCTCGCAGCCGGCATGGGCGCCCTTTAGGCCGAGATGATCGCGCAAGCAATCGAGCAGCGTGGTGCGCTCCTCGACATCGAGCGCGTGCTTCTCGAGCATGCAGGTCGCTCAGCATCTCGACACGGCTAAGCGCCGCGCGTACCGCGTTGCGCACTTTCGCTTCGTCGAGCGTGCCGCCGGTCAGTTCTTGCTCGGCGGCGTCGAGCCGCATTGGCGTATCGGTGGCGGCGCCCAGGCCGATGGCGATGCGGCGGCACTTGCCGTCGCCGTCGAGCGCGACCTGCGCCGCCGCCGCCACGAAAGCGAAGTCGCTACGCCGCGCATTCACCTCGTGAAAGCCGGTGCCGATCGTCTCCCCCTGCCAGACGGGAAAGCGCACGCTTGTCAGGCAGGCGCCATCCGGCAGGCCGTTGGTCATCAGCCCGGTGAAGAATTTGCGCGCCGCCAGCTCTCTGTCGGAGCGGCCAGCGCGATAGGCCATCGTGGCGTCGAGCGTGACCGCGATCAGCGGCAGTTCCGCCGCCGGGTCGGCATGGGCGAGCGAGCCGCCCACGGTGCCGCGCGCGCGCGTCGCGGCATGGCCGATGAAAGGTATGGCGCGCTTGAGCAAGGGCAGGCGCCCGGCCACCAGCGGGTCGCGCTCGACCGCGCATTGCCGCGTGCAGGCGCCGATAGCGACGCCGTCGCCGTCCTCGCGCACATAGGATAACGAGGCAATGCGAGCGATATCAACAAGCCGCGTCGGCCGCGCCAGTCGCATCGCCATCATCGGCACCAGCGTCTGCCCGCCTGCGATGACGCGGGCGCCATCGTCCGCGGCCAGCAGCGCGCAGGCTTCCTCCACGTCGGCTGCGCGCGAATAGGCGAACGGTGCTGCCTTCATGAACCTGCCGTCTCCGGCCGTCGCATGATCGATACGCCTGCAATACCGTTAAAGAGCCGCACTAGAATCATTTACTTACCAGTGTCCCCTTGGTTCCGACGCTTGTAAACGAATGTGCTGCAAAGGAATACAAGCGTCGGAACCGGGACACTAGGCCGTTTTTTCCTCGGCCAGGCCCAGCTCACGGATGGTCTCGGCCCGCA
>JARRNI010000805.1:0-4097 GCA_037385125.1 Pseudolabrys sp. | reverse complement strand
GCCGTCGACCTCGGCTGGAAGCTGGCCGCCGTGCTGCAAGGCTGGGGCGGCGCGCGCCTGATCGAGAGCTACGACGCCGAGCGTCGCCCGGTGGGGACGCGCAATGTGCAGATGGCGACCAGCTTCTACCAGCACAACGAGGCCTTCGCGCAGTGGTCGCCGCAGCTCGAAGAAGACAGCGCTGCGGGCGAGCGCGCACGCCACGCATTCGGCGAGGCGCTGGTCAGCAAGATCGGCAGCGAATTCCGCACCCTCGGGCTTCAGATCGGCTACGCCTATGAGAATTCGCCGATCTGCGTCGACGACGGCAGCGCACCGCCGCCGCACGATCCGGCGACCTACGTGCCGAACGCGCGGCCCGGCGCGCGGGCGCCGCATGTCTGGATCGGGGACGGCGTTTCCACTCTCGACCTGTTCGGCCGCGGCTTCGTGCTCATGCGCTTTGCCGGCGCGCCGGCGGCCGATGCGATCGCGCAGGCAGCCGCCGCGCGCAATGTGCCGCTGACGGTGCGCAACATCGGCTCGGAGGAAGCGGCGGCGATCTACGCCAACAAGCTGGTGCTGGTGCGGCCGGACGGCCACGTGGCCTGGCGCGCCGACGCAGCCCCGGCGGATCCCGGCGCGCTCATCGAGCGCGTGCGCGGCGCCTGATTCAAGCCGTGCCGGTGCGACGCTTCGCGGTCCAGGGCCGCGTCGGCGAGGCGAGCCCAATCAGCTCGCCCTGCAGGTAGTCGGCGCCCCATTCGGCCAGCAGCCTGGCCGCCTCTTCGTTCTGCACCCACTCGGCCACGGTCTTGAGCCCCAGCCGGCGCGACAGGTCGATCAGCGTGTGCACGAAGGCGCGGTCGTCGTCCGACTTCATCATGTTCTGCACGAAGGCGCCGTCGCGGTCTCGGTGATCTCGATGATCAGCCGCTCGGCCGCGCCTGCATTGGCGCGCAGCAGCGCGCCCAGCCCGGCCCACCACTTCGGATCGACGGTGGAAGCGGGCGAGACATTGACGCTGGCCCTGAGGTCGGGCGCGGCAGCCAGCTCGTTCACCACCAGCTCGAGCACGCGGTGGTCCAGCATGCGCACCAGCCCGATGCGCTCGGCCACCGGGATCACCTCGCCGGCCTGGGCGAAGCCGCCGTCGGCACGCTGCACCCGCATCAGGCATTCGTAGAAGGCGACATCGCGGCTGCCGGCGTTCACCACCGGCTCGAAGGCGAGGGTGACACGCCGCTCGTTGAGGGCGGCGACGATCTCGTCGGAGGCGCGCACGCTGTCGCGGCGCAGCTTCTCGCGCTCCACATTGGGCCGGTAGGCGACGAAGGAGCCGTGGCGGCGGGCACGCGCGGCATGCAGCGCGTCGAGCGCGCGCGAGAAGACCTCCTGCACCGAGCGGGCGTGGCGCGGCGCGGTCACGCCGCCGATGCTGACCGTCACCGCCACCGGGCCGGCCGCGGTTGCAACGGTATCGTCGCGCACGCCGGCGAGCAGGCGCTCGGCGGCCACCGCCATCTCATCGCCGGTGCATTGCGTCAGGATGGTGCCGAACTTGTTGCCGGAGAAACGGCCGAGATGGTCCTTGCCGCGCAGCCGGGCGCGAATGCGCTTGGCGACCTGGGCGATCACCTCCTCGGCGGCGTCGAAGCCGTAGGCCTCGTTGAGATGGCCGAGATGATCGATGGAAATCAGCAGAAAGCCGCAGGACGTGCGGAAGCGCATCGCCTCGTCCAGCCTCGCGCCCAGCACGTTGGTGAGCTGGGCGCGGTTGTGCTCGCCGGTGAGCGGATCGAAATTGGCCAGCCGGATCAGGCGCTGCTCGCGCGCGTGGCGGGCGTCGATGGCGCGCACCACGCCGTGGGCGCGCTGCGGCTTGCCGTCCGGCCCGGCGAACCAGCGGCCGGTATCTTCCAGCCAGGTCTGGCGGCCGGTATCGGCGCGCTTGAAGGCGTATTGCGTCTGATACGGCACGCCCTCGCCGGCATCGCGCAAGCCGGACTGGATGACCGCGTCGTGGCGGCTCTGCCCCTCGTTCGAATCGACGCGCGTGGCATAAGCGCGGCCGTTGGCGATCTCGGCCGGATCGACCCCAAGCACCGCCGTTGCAGTGGCGGTCCAGCGCAAGGCGTCGCTGTCGAGCCGCCATTCATAGGCGGCCTCGCCGACCGCGGCGAGAATCTCGCCCAGGTCGGGGACACCGGCCGCTTGGTCGAAACGGGTCACATTCGCCTCTTTTCGGAACGCCGAGGCCACGCCGGGCGTTGCTGAGCGGAAATGGAGGCCGCGTTCAAGCTACGGATAATCCTTAAACAATTCGAAAATTCGCAGCGCCGCTGCGGCGCGGAGAATGCCGGGGGCACCGGCACGCGGCTTGCCAAGTTGAGGTTAGAACCGGGGCAGGTGTCCCGGATTGAGATAGGCGGCGTGATGCGCAACGTCGAGCGGACGGCGGCGGAAGTGCCGGGCGAAGCGGGGCCCCAAGCCGCGAGCTGGCGCCGCTTGAAACGCCGGCCGCGCGACCGGCCCTGGCGCATTACCGCCAGACGCCCTTCCTGGCCCATCTCCCAGACCCGCGCGCGCCGCCGCGTGGCGCCGGCCGAGGCCATTGCAGCCTATCGGGCGGCGGCGCGCTTGATTCTCTGAGCTGTCATTCCCGGGCGTCCGGCGAAGCCCGAAGGGCGAGGCGGACGAACCCGGAATCCATAGCCCTGGTTCTCAATACCCGATCGCGCAGCCGTCCTTGCGCGGCTCGGAGCCGGCGATCAGCACGCCGCGCTGCCAGTCGATCTTGATGGTCTGCCCGCCGCCCCAGGGCAACGGCGCCATCACCACGTTGTGTCCGCGCGCCTTCAGGCCCTCGATGGTCTTCGGATCGGTGGCGCGCTCGACCACGGTCAATTCGTCCTCGAAGAAGAAGCGCGGGCAGTCGATCGCTTCCTGCACGTCCATGCCGTAATCCAGCATGTTGGTGATGATCTGCACATGCCCCATGGGCTGATAGTCGGCGCCCATGACGCCGAAGCTCATGTCGCAGCGGCCGTCCTTCATGGCCATGGCCGGGATGATGGTGTGCATCGGCCGCTTGCCGGGCCCAAAGGTGTTGGGATGGTTCGGCTCCAGCGTGAAGCAGGAGCCGCGGTTGTTCAGCAGGATACTGGTCCTGTCGGTGCAGATGCCGGTGCCGAAGCTGGAATAGAGCGAGTTGATGAAGGAGCAGGCCATGCGGTCGCGGTCGACCACGGTGAGATAGACCGTGTCCTTGCCCGGCGTCCGATCCGGCGGCAGCTTGGCGCGCTTCTTCATGTCGATCTTGACGGCCAAGCGTTTGGCGAAGCCTTTGTCGAGCAGGTCGGCGACCGCAACGCGCATATGGGCGGGATCGGCGATATGGCTGTTGCGCACGGCGAAGCCGAGGCGCGCGGCCTCCAGCACCAAATGGAAGCGCTCGGGGCCGAGCGGATCGAGCGCGGCGAGGTCGAAGTTCTCCAGGATGTTGAGCATGATCAGGGCCGTGATGCCCTGGCCGTTGGGCGGGATCTCCAACAAGTCAAGCCCGCGGTAATTGGTCGAGATCGGCGCCACCGCGTCGCCGCGATGATTGGCGAAGTCCTCCGCGGTTAGAAACGAGCCGCGCGCGGCCAGCGTCGCTGCCATGTCGTCGGCGATCTCGCCCTCGTAGAACGCGCGCGCCCCCTTGGCCGCAAGCGTCTTCAGCGTCGCCGCCAGCGCCGGCACGCGCACCACGTCGCCTTCCCTCGGCGCCTTGCCGTCGAACAGGTAGTGTTTGGTGGCGGCCGGATCGGCCTTCAGCTTGGCGACATGGCGCTCCCAGTCCCAGGCCACCCGCGCGGCCACCGGGAAACCGCCCTCGGCGTGCTTGATCGCCGGCTGCAGCACGCGGTCGAGCCCGAAGCGGCCATGCTCCCTGAGGATCGCCTCCCAGGCCTCGAGCGAGCCCGGCACGGTGACCGCGTGCACCGAGGTGCCGCCGATCGCTTCCATGCCCTTGTCGCGCAGCGCCTGGTCGGAGGCCTTGGCGCCGGCGCGGCCGCAGCCGTTATAGCCCCAGACCGGCTGGTCCGGCCGCGAGATGAGCGTGAAGCAGTCGC
>JARRNI010000804.1:0-3016 GCA_037385125.1 Pseudolabrys sp. | reverse complement strand
CTTAAGCTCCGCGAGAGCCGCCCGGGCTTCGATGCAGGCCTTGAGGATGGCTCGGTTTTCGACATCGGCGGCTGGTGGCAGGGGCTGTAGGTCGTTGAAAGGCTTGGCGGGATCGAATTTCATGTCGAAGTTATCCGATAATTTCGACACATCATTCTGACATGTCGATGCCGGCGACACGTTGGCATGACGTGTCGAAGAATTCCACAAAAATCGACAAGTAGACCTAAGCGGTGCCTACTCCGACTACTCTGCCATCGGGGCTGGGCGCCTCCGATCTCTTCGCCTTCGACGGCGCGGAGGAGCTAGCCCGGGCCTGGCGCGACGGGCTGGTGCCCGATCCGGCGCTGACGGTTTCGCAATGGGCGGATCGGCATCGGGTGCTCAGCGCGCGCGCTTCCGCCGAGCCGGGCCGCTACCGCACCGACCGCACGCCCTACATAAGGGCGATCGTCGATGCGCTTTCACCCACGCATCCGGCGCGGCGTGTCGTGTTCATGAAGGCGGCCCAGGTAGGGGCGCCGCTCGCCGTCGACACGCCCATTCCAACCGCGGTCGGCTGGAAAACGATGGGCAAACTCATCGTCGGCGACTGGCTGTTCGATGAGAAAGGAGGCATGTGCCAAGTCACGGGCGTCTCCGAGGTGATGACGGCGCGGCGGTGCTACGAGGTCGTGTTCGACGACGGCGAACGGATCGTTTGTGATGGCGCACATCGTTGGCCCGTCTGGGATTTCACCAATCCGGAGCGCCCAGTCGCTAAGGTCTCTTGCATCGACGATATGCTCTTTCGGGTGCGGATGGGCGCCAAGCGATACCGCTACGCCATCGACTGCTGCCAACCCATCGAGCTGCCGGAACAAGACCTGATCGTCCATCCTTACGTCCTCGGCGTGTGGCTGGGCGACGGCTCTTCCACCATGAACCACATCTCCGTCCATGAGGACGACGGAGAGATCGCTCACCATCTGCGTGCCTGCGGTGTAGAGGCGGAATTTCGGCTGCCAACTTGGCGCTACGGAAAAGTCGCCAACATCGTCATCGATCCGACGTTTCGGACGGTCACCGACGCCGGTATGTCGGCCAGCATCCAGTTCCGTTCCCGCTTCATCACCCGGTTGCGGATGCTCAGCCTCCTGGGAAACAAGCACGTTCCCATCCAATATTTGCGCGCCGGCCGCGAGCAGCGCTTGGACCTGATTCTCGTGGAGGTGCTTCGCAGCCTCGGATATAAGCCAAGCCTCTATTGGTCGGCAGGTCGGCGGGTCGTAATCGGCGATCGCGGCAAACCCTGCGACACGCTTGGCCAGTGGCGGGTGTCATGGACGGCCTACCGTGAAGAGCCGATGTTTCGGCTCTCGCGCAAAATCGCGCGGATGCGCTCGATCGAAAATGGTAGGCCATGGAAAAGCAAGCGCCGGCGCATCGTTGATATCCGACCGGCCGCGAGCGTGCCCGTGCGCTGCATCTCGGTCGATTCGCCGACCCATCTTTACCTCTGCGGCAAGGGCTGGATACCAACCCACAACACTGAGGGCGGCAACAACTGGATCGGCTATGTCATCCACCACGTGCCCGGACCGATGCTCGCAGTCCAGCCGACCGTCGAGCTTGCCAAGCGGTTCTCACGGCAGCGCATCGATCCGCTAATTGCCGAGAGCCCGGCGCTACGCGAGCGGGTGAAGCCTGCGCGCTCGCGCGATGCCGGCAACACGGTGCTGTCGAAGGAGTTCCCAGCAGGGCTCTTGGTTATCACCGGGGCGAACAGCGCGGTCGGCCTGCGCTCGTTGCCGGCGCGCTACCTGTTCCTCGACGAGGTGGATGCCTATCCGCCCTCGGCCGACGAGGAGGGCGACCCGGTCGCGCTTGCCGAGGCGCGCACGCGCACGTTCTCTTGGCGCTCCAAGATCCTGCTCGGGTCCACGCCGACCATTCAAGGGCTGTCGCGCATCGAGCGGGAGTACGAGGCTTCCGATCAGCGGCGCTATTTCGTGCCGTGCCCCCACTGTGGGGAGATTCAGTGGCTCAAGTTTGAGCGACTGCGCTGGGACAAGGGCCAGCCCGAAACCGCTCACTACGTGTGCGAAGCGTGCGACGGCAGGATCGTAGAGCACCATAAGACCGCCATGCTGGTGGCCGGCGAGTGGCGGCCGACCGCGGCGTCGCAGGACCCTGGCACCATCGGCTTTCATATCTCGGCGCTCTATTCGCCGGTCGGGTGGATGTCCTGGGAAAGTATCGCCCGCCTGTGCGAAGCCGCCACCACGGACGAGGCCAAGCGCAGCTTCAAGAACAGCGTCCTCGGCGAGACCTGGGTCGAGACCGGCGAGGCGCCCGACTGGCAGCGTCTCTATGAGCGCCGCGAGGACTGGCAGATCGGTACCGTACCAAGCGGGGGCCTGTTCCTGACGGCGGGCGCCGACGTTCAGAAGGATCGCATCGAGGTCGATATTTGGGCCTGGGGTAGGGGCCTTGAAAGCTGGCTCGTTGACCATGTCGTGATCGAACGCGGACCGGAGCGGGCCGAGACGTGGGAAGAGCTCGCCGTCTTACTTGATCGGACCTGGCCGCACGCCCATGGCACCCGGATCGGCATCGCGAAGCTCGCAGTCGACACCGGCTATGAGGCACCGGCCGTCTATGCTTGGGCGCGCCGGGTCGGCCATACTCACGTCGCGCCGGTCAAGGGCGTCGAGGGCTTCAATCGCGCAGCGCCGGTGATCGGCCCGACGCATGTCGACGTCACTGAAGGCGGCAAGAAGCTGCGCCGCGGCGCACGGCTGTGGACCATCGCGGTCGCGACGTTCAAGAGCGAGGCTTACCGCTTTTTGCGGCTTTCGGGGCCGACGGACGAGGAGGGCGCGGCCGGCGTAAGATTCTCGGCAGGCTATGTTCATCTTCCGCGCGGCGCAGAAGCTGAATGGGTGACGCAGCTTGTTGCCGAGCAGCTTGTCACCGTCAAGACCAAGCGCGGTTTCACCCGACTCGAATGGCAGAAGCTGCGCGAGCGCATCGA
>JARRNI010000803.1:0-2938 GCA_037385125.1 Pseudolabrys sp. | reverse complement strand
CTGTCATCCTGTACAGCGTGGTGGCCCAGGTGGACATTCGGAGGCTATTTGCCGCCGGTGTTCTTCCGGCCGGAGTCGAAGTCGTGATCGACGCCGCGCCAAGGACAAGGACGATCCCTACCGGCTCATGGGATTCGGCCACCGCGTCTACAAGAACTACGATCCGCGCGCCAAGATCATGCAGAAGACCTGCCACGAGGTCTTGACCGAGCTCGGCATCAAGGACGACCCGCTGCTCGACGTCGCCATGGAGCTGGAGAAAGTGGCACTCAGCGACGAGTATTTCATCGAGAAGAAGCTTTATCCGAACATCGACTTCTATTCCGGCATCACGCTGAAGGCGATGGGCTTCCCCACCCACATGTTCACCGTGCTGTTCGCGGTGGCGCGCACGGTCGGCTGGATCGCGCAGTGGAAGGAAATGATCGAGGACCCGAAGCAGAAGATCGGCCGCCCGCGCCAGCTCTACACCGGCGAGCCGCAGCGCGACTACGTGCCGATTTCAAGAAGGAAGTAGTTTCTGTCATTCCGGGGCGCGCGCGAAGCGCGTGAGCCCGGAATCCAGGAGCCGCGCACCGCAGCGTTTCTTCGCCCTCCCCCTTGCGGGGTGGGGTGAGGCCTCGTTGAGCTATGCTAACGCGCTGCAAACAAAACCGGATTGCGTCTAGCATCTTCCGCAACCTCTGCTATCATGCGGTCCTTCAGAACGGGGACGGCCCTCCATGCCCAGCGACGTTACCCGCGAAGAATTCGACGCCCGCGTGGGCGTCCTCGAACAGGAGGTCGAGGGCGAGAAGATGGTGACACGCCATATTCTCGAACAGGCTCGCCGCAACGGGGATGATATCGCGGCAGTGAAGACGCGGTTGGACCGCGTCGAGAACCGCCTCGACGGCGTCGAAAACCGGCTCGGTGGTGTCGAGAACCAGACTGCGGGCGTTGGGCGCAAGCTCGACGGCTTGGTCCGCGACCTCCCCCGTATCGTCGGCGATGCGGTGCGCGAGGTCATGGACGAACGCGACCGCAAGCGCTGATCGAGCACAATCTGAAAGTGATCAAGACCGCCGACTGGATCATCGATCTGAAGGCGGGCTTACCGGGATAACCGAATGGGTAACTATCTCCCTAGAGAACACCCCATTTCAGCTAAATCGGCAATGAGCTTTTCAAAGCTTCGCGCAGGCATTGCATTTAATCTCAAGCGACCCTTCGCGGTGCTTGCTTTCCGGTTTAGAGAGCGCAAGGCATGGAGGCGAGTCATTCCTCGACGCTGGCTCTCGTCTGGCGAACTACTCATTCGCGATTTGGACTACACTGCGAATAACGAACTCGAGTTGCTTAGGCAGGTTGACGATCGCCGCTACCGGGTACGCCTCGACGAGCTTTTTGGAGAGATGAATCAAGATCGCAAATTAATGGAAGATCGAGGCTTTCTGAAAAAGAAAGCGTAGCCCGGCTGGAGCGCAGCGAAGTCCGGAATGCCTCAATCACTCGGAATCTGGATCACCGTCTCGCCGCGCTCCAGCGCTTCCACAATGGAATTGAACGCGGCGGCAAAGCGCGCGATCAGGACCCGTTTCGTAGTATTGCCGAGACGCACCCAGACCACCGCCGGCCCGCCGGTTCGGCTGAGCGCGCGCATGGTGACGAAATCCTCGTCCTTGGTGATCAGCGCCGCGCCGACGCCCGCGGCATGGCGCCAGATGCGCTCGTCGCCTGCCGTGAGCAGGCCGACGTCGCCGACGTGCTCCGCCTCGTGGCCGCGCTCCGCCAGATAACGCGCGAGCGCCGGCGGCAATTGCGCGTCGACCAGGAAGCGCACGGGCTATATTTGGTGGCGCATGATCTCGCCCGAAAACCGGTTCCCACTTTTCGGGATCATGCGCTATGCCGGGCGAATGACCGGGTGGTCGACGTGCTGTGCGGCGTATTCAAGCGCCGCCGCGATGTCGTCGCTTTCGAGATAGGGGTAGTCGGCGAGAATCTCGTCGCGCGTCGCCCCGGAGGCCAACAGATCGAGAATGTCCTTCACGCGCACCCGCATGCCGCGGATGCACGGCCGCCCGCCCAAGACGGCGGGATCGCTGGTAATGCGCTCGATATGGCTGGCCATCGTGCGTTTGCCTCGTAGACCGCTCACGCTTTTCATCGATACCACATTTAGGGGCGGGCCGCGCCCTTTGCAAAAAATCAGACTAGGACATAATTCCACTATGGTCCAGGACCCTATTCCCCTTTGCCCGGCCCCGTGAGGGGACGCGAACCGGTTGCGCCGGCTCGCGGGGGCCGGGCCGGCGCCCGCGGGCGTGCCGAGCAGGGCAGCAGCCCCATCGCCTTTGACCTGGATCATGGCCGCAGCGCCCGCCCCGCGTCATCGCTGCCGGCATGAGCAAGGACAAAGCCGCCGCGGCCGCACCGAAAGCAAAGCGCCGCGCCCCCAGCGGGGGTGGCAACATCCCATCGCGCGGCGCCTCCTGGCAGCGCGCGCTGCGCCGGCTCTACGAGGCCAACACGCCGCGCGGCCACCGATTCCGCTACGGCCTGCTGGTATTCGACCTCGTCACCATCCTGTTCATCGTCGCCACCTCCTTCATTCCGCGCAACGCCGCGGTGGAGGCGCTCGATGTCGTGTTCGGCCTCGTCATCCTCGCCGACTTCCTCGCCCGCTTCGCCATCAGCCGCGCGCCGTTGCGCGAGCTGCTGCATCCCGCGACCTGGGCCGACATCGTGGCCATCGGCTCGTTCCTGGCGCCGATCATCGGCGAGGGCTTCGCCTTCCTGCGCATCCTGCGCACGCTGCGGCTGTTGCACACCTATCAACTGCTGGCGCGGCTGCGCGCCGACAGCGACTTTTTCCGCCGCCACGAGGAGGCGATCTTCGCCGTCACCAATCTGGCGGTGTTCGTTTTCATCACCACCGGCTTCATCTACGAGACCC
>JARRNI010000802.1:0-2516 GCA_037385125.1 Pseudolabrys sp. | reverse complement strand
AGCAGCCATCTGTTCGGTCTTTAGGCGCGGCACATGTTAATCTTTCCAGGTGCTTACCTTGGCTCCGGGATCGCGGGCGCCCGGATAGCCTGTAGTGCCTCGTTGCGGACGATCGTCTGCATACGGCTATAAAGGTCTTCCGCCCGTGCAGGCGAATCGTCGATAGCAACCACGCCGAAACGACCGTTTTCGCTGATCATGGCGAGCATGTGGACAACGATCCCCGTCTGTTTTGCCTGGTCAAAATGGAGGCGGTGCCGGATCAATATGTCGATAAGGTGTTGTGGCGTGATCGCGTGATACAGCGTATCTTCAAGGTGATCGCTAGCTACATAGTACTTTTCCACTCCGCTCGGCGCCCGGAATACGCCTTCTTCCTCACTAAACTCGCCATCGGTAAGGAACTGAAGAAACAGGTACGGGTGCGTGGTGCCGCCCTTGCGGAGGTTGATTTCGATGGCATAGGTTTGCCAGCGGCCAACGTCATCCTGAACAACAACGAAATCAATCGCGAAGCGGCCGAGTACGCCGAGCTCTGCTAGGCGATGCCCCACCTTACGCGCCTCTGCCGTGATCAGCGGCCCGTAGCTGCGATTGGCGGGAAAGCGGCTTCCCAGAAAGGACTGGCCCGTCGGTCCGCCCAACATCTGGTCGTGCGTGGAAAGAATCTCTACCTCTCCCAGCGGGGTGATGCGCATTTGAACGCTTGGGCTGGAAAAGCCGATTCCTTGAATATATTCTTCAACGATGCCGCCGTGTTCAGCGAGGGAATCGAAGAAACGCTCGAACACCATGCTCGACGATTCGAATGTCATCGACCGCACGCGTTGCTCCAGCAGGGTGGTAGCCCCTGAGGTGCCGATAGTGTGCGATTCGGGGAGTTCGATGACCGCACCGCCCGCACCGGAAGTCGAATCATTCAGTTTGACAATTGCCCGCGTCATGTCGGACTTCTTGTCGCGCATTTCCCTGAGTGCATTCAGCAGCTCGTCGAGCGAACGGAGGTTTTCTCTGCCAATTGCGTGTGAGACGCCGGTGCTAGCGAACACCTCGCGGCCGCCGCTCTTTGTTCCTAGTGCGGCAAGTTCCGGATCGGCACCGTAGATCGGGATGCCGAGCCGCAACGCCAGATCACGTTCGTACATCGTTTCATTATAGGCGACCAAGTGGGCGCGGTCGCTATCGAGAATGAGGGAGCGTATGCGCTCGCAGACATGCGGGCGTTCCAGAAGCTTCACCGTGAGCGGGCGCGGTGAGCGATCCTCCAGGGCAATATTGAAGAAGCGCTGGGCGGCGTGGCTGGTGACAACGCCTGGCAAGATTGATAAATAATAGTCGAGAGTCGAAGGCAAAATCGTTTGGGATGTCGCGTAAACAAGGCGCGCGCGTGGCTGGCGTAGCAGCAGAAGCATGAACAGCATTCGCTCTTCATAGGCCTGCATCTCGACGCCCGTTAAATCGAACTCGATGGTCATCGAGGGAACGACCACGATAGTCTGTTCGGAATCGTTGAATCGACGGATATGCTCCCAAAGTGGAACCAGCTTGCGCTGAAGCGCCGCAAAGCGGGTTCGGGCTTCTTTTTCCGATATCCCGAGCGGCGGAATATGGAGGGGCGGCATCATTGCCGGTCTCCAATCGCCCTGTCGTAAATTCCATCCGGTTTGCATGCGACGCAGAATCGGATGATCCTCTGCGGGATGTTGAATCTCTGCAGACTGATTGTTGCGCTTGTGATCGACCTTTTCCGGCCGCGCGCGGCGGTGGAAGCCGAAATCCTCGTGTTGCGACAGCAGATCATTGTACTGCGACGGGGCAGGCCCGGTCGGGTGCCATTGTTAGCCGTGGATAGGATGGTTTTGGGTTGGGTCTGCCGGCTGTTTCCGAAGACCCGCGAAGCGCTTGCCATCGTTCGGCCTGATACTGTAGTGCGGTGGCATCGCGCAGGTTTCCGCCGGTACTGGCGCTGGAAGTCGAGGCCTCGTTGGGGCCGCCCCGGAGTGCCGGCCGAGATCCGGCAGTTGATCCGGAAGATGAGCGTTGCCAACCCGCTGTGGGGCGCACCTCGCATACACGGCGAACTGGTCAAGCTCGGCATCGACATTGGCCAGACCAGCGTGGCCAAGTATATGACGCGAAGAAGAGGGCCGCCGTCGCAAGGCTGGAATACTTTCCTACGCAATCATGCGGACGGTATTGCGGCGATGGACCTGTTTGTCGTTCCGACGGTGACCTTTCGGTTGCTGTATGGACTGCTGATCATGGGGCACGGTCGGCGCCAAATTCTGTGGCTCGGAGTCACGGCGCACCCGACGGCAGAGTGGATCGCCAACCAACTGACGGCGGCTTGTGGCTGGGAGCAGGTTCCGCGCTGTCTGATCCGCGATCGGGATGTTTGCTACGGCAGTATATTCGTCCGCCGAGTTCGCTCGCTTGGCATTCGCGATCATCCCACATCGGCACGCTCGCCATGGCAGAACGGGTATGCCGAGCGGCTGATCGGTTCAATCCGGCGG
>JARRNI010000801.1:1905-4494 GCA_037385125.1 Pseudolabrys sp. | reverse complement strand
TCCGCGATGCTAAGGTTTGCGGAACCCTGAAGCAACGAGCATGAGTGACCGTGCGATTCCGGACTCATTCTTGCTCTCCGATAGACGGCAAGTTTTTGGCCATCGAGCCTACTTAAATTGGCGGCCTCTTGCCGCCCCTTCTAGATGGAAACCGGACGCGGGTCACAGTACTCTGTGCCTGGGGCTCGCGCGAACGCAAGACCTATGCATTCCCAAGGGCCTCAAATCGACGGCCGCCGCGCCAATGCCACGATACGCGGCCTCCCATGCCCGTTGCACCGAGGGCAGCGCACGTCGCGCAATGCGACGCGGATTGACGCTTCAGGATCGCGCGGCTTCACTCGCAAGTCCAGGTCCACCACAGTCCCGCAACTGTCGCACGCAATGACCAGCCATGGGTGCTTGGCGGTGATCGCCGCCGCGATCTTCGGCCAGAACCAAGCATGGTCAATAGGACCGGCAAATCGACGGAGTTATAAGTAGCATATACCGGGTAATCGCTCGCGCTCAACCACGACGTCAGTTTTTCCGATACTGGAAGAGTCCGAACAATGGAAATGATCTGAGAAAATCATGTAGAAGACTTTTGATCTTGGATCGTGGCAAGCTGCTACCGCTCTAGATGAAGTTCATGTTTTGCATTATCGATAGACCATGACTTGAAGCGGCTAAGGAACGATTGACCAAGGAGCAGCATGCCTTGCGACGTTGACACGCTCGCCGTTACATTGTTGAGAACAACGTCGCCGACCTTTAAAGACCTGATCTTGAACCGTATCGATCTCGACTTCGAACCATCGGCTAGAATGTAGGTTTGGCTTGGAAGGATATCAGATTGTTTGATCGTTCCCGTTCGCTTGAGCGTCGAAAATACATCAGATGGCACCGTGACATCAGAGGCGCCGCTATCGACCGTGAAATCTAGCTTGACTGCGCTATTCAACTCGACAGGCACCACAAATGTGCCACGTTCCATTTTGAGCGGCACTTCTACTCCAGAAAAATTTGAGACTAACCCGATTGATTTCAGCGAATTTGCGGTATAGCGCCGAGAAATTTTCGAGGGCCGAGGTCTCCACTCACTGGCCTCTCTTTGTGCCTCGTCTAGTTGCTCAGGCGTCATAAACTTTGCGGTCTCGTCGCGAAGTTTTGCCGCTCCTTTGTCACCATGTGCCGACGCCAAATTGAACCACTTGTAGGCAAGGATAATGTTCTTCGGTATGCCTTCTGAATGGCTGCTTTCCGCAGCCAGATGGCTGCCAAGGCATAGTCTTGCGGTACGCCCTGCCCCTTATAATAAAGGATTCCAAGATTGAACTGAGATTCCGCGTCGCCTCGATTACCAGCTTTCAGGTACCACTTCGCCGCCTCGGCATGGTCCTGCCGTACCCCCTTTCCTTCATCGTACATGATCGCGAGGTTAACCTGAGCCCGTACGTCGCCTTGAATGGCAGCTTTGCGATACCACTTCACGGCCTCGGCATAGTTCTGCGGCACGCCTTGGCCGTGTTCGTAAAGAAGGGCGAGATTGAATTGACCGTCGGCGTCACCTTGGAGAGCGGCTTTTCGAAGCCAGTCCGCTGCCTTTGCAAAATCTTGCGGGACGCCATGGCCCTGATAATACGCGACGCCTAGGACGCTCTCAGCCAGCGCATTTCTATTTTCTGCCAGCGGACGTGCTATGCGCAATGCGGTCGCGTAATCGCCCTTATGATAATCCGCGACTGCTTCATCGACCGCCCCGGCCACACAGGGGCCAACGAAGTTCAACAGCAGCACGACTGCAATGCTAATAGCGCGAGGCACCGACATGGACGAAAACCTTATTGTACTTATCGTAGCTGTTCAATTCCGGGCTGACGCGCGACGCAACGCCGCGACAAGCAGAAAAATCAGCACCCAATTGATGGGGATGGCGACAGCCACATCCACGGAGAACAATAATCCGATCAGAAGGAAGTTGCAGCGGTTCGAGGTAAACCAGCCGACAACTTGGCAAAGTTTGGGGCGGAAATGCGCAAGCGACACGGGCAGACTCCTTTGGAGCCGCACTTCGTGCGCGGATGCATGATTCGGCCTAAAGGCTACGCGGTTGGAGGCGTGACCGCAACTCGATAGTCCTGCCTATAAACAAAGCGGCTCGCTTGGTCATTCGCCCAGCGTTTCACGCGAATGCAGCGCCTAAATCTCGATTGTGCCGATCAGAGCCCCGGCGGCCAGTGGCTGAGGACGATTTCGACGTGCGTCTTGGGGACGCGAGTGGGCCAGTGATCGGCCACATATCCCGCTCGCCGATGACGCTGGCAGATCGTCTCTGGTTCTGGGGCCGTGGCACGCTTCCCGCAAAGGCCGACTGAGCGAGGGCTACAGCACGACGCGCGAGCAGGCTATGCCGTTCAAACTCACTTGGTACCCAATGCGGACTGATGATCCGGAAACGCTGATCGAGTGGGGCACATTCAGCGAGAACAAACTGGGGTTGCAGCGGCCTTGCATACGTGGCTTGACACATTATGAAATTTCGCTTGCACTTTCACAATAAGCCAAGTCAACCTAGCGTGACACCCTATTGCTTCCTCTACGCCGATC
>JARRNI010000801.1:0-1893 GCA_037385125.1 Pseudolabrys sp. | reverse complement strand
GCGAAGTCGCTAAAGGGACTGCTGTGCGTCAGACCGCAAGGTGAAGTGGAACAAACAAACGGGCAAGTTTCTGTTCAGTACTATAAATCGGCATGGAGGCGGAATTGGCGAACCTCAAAATGAGGGCCAATACGATAGACCAAGCGTATGAGATCGCCCGCGCTATCCCTGAAGATTAATAAGTACGATGGCGCATAGGACCGGTAGGACGACGGCGGCGTGAGGCCAAGCACCCTCCCGATTGAGGAAAGGATCGAGCGTGCCGCTCAGCACGTGGTGCGTGCGCAGCTGTTCTTTGAAATATGGTTTTATTTCGAAAGTGCCGGGAACATACCTGTGCGATTGAACGCGCTGAATCAATTCGCCAACTTCTTTTATTTCGATTCCCATGCCCATCTTATAGCTTTTATCGTTTACATCTATGGTCTTTTCGAAGATAGAAAAGATTCAATTAATTTGAACCGCCTGACGCGTGAACTGAGGAATATCAATCAAGTTTCAAAGGTACACTTGATCGACCTGGATTATCTCTTCAATCAGGCCGCGCCAATAGTTAAAAAGGTGAAATATTTGCGACATAACGCCATTGCCCATCGGACGGCCTCAAAATCATATAATGATGTCTTTAGATTGGCGGGCACCACGTATGACGAATTGCGAGAACTGACCGAGATCGCGCTTAAGATCGTCAACCACCTTCTGAGAGCGGTCTATCGAAAAGAGGAACACTTTCATCGTTTGCCACTGACCGATCTCGACGCTTTGGTTGGTGCCTTGGCAAGGTCTTAAGCCGTAGCCGAGGGACGGCTTGGGCGAAGTGAAGCCTGCCGTGGTTGCCGGTGTGGCCGGTGGACGCGCAAATTTGGAGTGTATACATGTCGTTCGTTTGCAGTGTTCAAGTTTCTGAAGATAATGGGACATATATAGACCTAGAGTTTGTATAGACCTGGAGTTTGTAGCTCTTCCACGCGCCGGGGACCGGGTCTCATTGCCCGATGGGCGTACATCAACTGTGGCGTTCGTCACCCATTTCCCAAGAAATCTAGAGGATCAGGATACGGCGCCGAAGCCGAGGGCGAGCCTTATTGTTACAGTCTGACTCGCAATCGAGAAATTGAAGAGTTGGATGCCAACTATTGTCGGAGGCTGCGACGTGAACGGCGCCGATGGCGTCGCCGATCAGGCAGTCGGGAAGCACGGTCGCAGCGCCGGCTCTACAATGCGTAGCGCCCGCTCGAAATAGCGGCGCAGCATCGCGTAGCTCACGACCCCGCAGCGGCCAATGCGGCGGGCCTCAAGGTCGCTGGTAGCGATCAACCGGCGGATGGTTCGGCGCGCGGTAAACGCCGGAGAAAGCCGGAGGCGGATTGTTGTCCCAGCCGGGTGATTAGCCGGGGGTCAAGCCGAAAAAATCGCGAAAAGCTCAGCGATTTCATGAAGGTCTGGCGGAGGGAGAGGCCGCAGACGGCGGCCTTCCAACGAAATCCCCATGTACTGTCGCCTGGGGTCTGACTATAATCCTGTCTCCCCTAAACATGAAGATGGACCATGCCGATCCTCAAGAGCCTCATCTTCACCGCCGTCCCCGCCTACGCCCATGACCCCGTCGCGGATCAAGCCCCGGTGGTGGGCCGGCGAGCCGGACGAGCTGCTGGCGCGGGTGAAGCCGGTTGGCGCGCCAAGGGCCAGGAAGGCCGCTTGAGCCTCCTAGAGGAAAAGCGCCGGCGGTCGCCCTGTCGCGCGATCTGCGATGGTTTAACGCCAGCTTTGAAGGCGGCGCGAACTGCGTTCATCTTTGAAGGCGTCAAGGTAACACGACCCACTTCGACCTGCCCCTTATCTGAGAATGTTTTTCTGGCTTCTTGCCGCGAAGCTTCTGCTCGGCGGCCACAG
>JARRNI010000800.1:0-3220 GCA_037385125.1 Pseudolabrys sp. | reverse complement strand
TGCGGGTGCGGCGAGCGCAACAGCCGCGCGTGCAGCATGCCGGGCAGCTTCACGTCCACGGTATAGGTCGCCCGGCCCGTCACCTTGGCGCGCGCGTTGATGCGCGGCACCGGCTTGCCGATATATTTGAGCTTGTCATTGACCGGCAGTGGCGGCGCCTCGCTTTCGGGAACGCGGCGCTCGATCTCGCCGAGGGCGACGCCGGCGATGCCGACCGGATATTTCTGTGTGCGGGTCTCGGCGGCCATGGCTCAGGTCTTTCCGTTGCGCGCGGCGTCCAGCGCGGCGGCGATGACATGCGGATAGGTGCCGCAGCGGCAAAGATGCCCGCTGATCGCGGCCTCCACGTCTTCCTCGGTGGCCTTCGGATTTTTTTCGAGCAATGCCGCGCAGCTCATCACCAGGCCGGGCGTGCAGAAGCCGCACTGCATGGCGTCGTGGGCGATGAAGGCGGACTGCACCGGGTGCAGGTCGTCGCCCTGCGCCAGGCCCTCGATGGTGGTGACCTTGCGCGTACCCACGTCGATCGCAAGCATCATGCAGGAAGCGACCGGCGCGCCGTCCAGCCACACCGTACAGGCCGAGCAGGCGCCGCGGTCACAGCCGAACTTGGTGCCGGTCAGTTCCAGCGCGTCGCGCAAGGCCTCGGCCAAGGTGGTCGCCGGCGTCACAGAAACCGCATAGGGCACGCCGTTGACGTCGAGCGTGATGGGAACCGGGCCGGGCCCGACGGTATCATTTTCCGCCGCCTGCGCTTCTCCGAAAAACTCGGACATGCCCTTGTCGAGCATGACGGTGGTCGCCGCACCAACACCCGATCCCCGCAGGAACGAGCGGCGCGACATGCGATGTCGGTCAAGGCCCATGATCTGCTTCCGGATTTTTCCGCCGGCAGCGCGGCCGTCAGGACGCGCCGTGTCGCGGATGGTCCCCTGCGCCGTGCAACTCTAGGCCGGCCGGCTTGTTCCGCTTTGACGAGGATCAAGGCCGGCGCAAATCGCGGGTCCTCACGCCAACGCCAAGGCGCGCTCGCGGGCGGCGGCGATGAAAGACGCGTAGCTCCAGGTCAGATGGCGGGCGGACACTTGCGCGCCGCTGGCGCGGTCGACCTGCTCGGACAGCGCGCCGTCTTCCGGCGTCAACGCCCGCATCGTTGCCATGAACGCGTCGCCGCGGGCCAGCAAAGTCGCGCGGTCCTGTCCCGGCCGCCGCGCGCGGGCGTAACAGAGCGAAGCCGCGGCCAGTGTGGTCGGATACCACGCGCCGCCGCCGAAATAGCGGTCACCCGTGTAGCGGCCGAGCGCCGGCGCATCCCGTCCCCGGTGATGGGAAATTCGCGCGCGAAGAAATCTTCGATCGCATCGATCGTCTCGTGCACGCGCGAGTCCAGCACACTGTTCGGCCCGTCGGGCAGATCGGCCTCGAGCACCGCCAGCATTTGCACTGCGTCGATCAGGTCGTCGGCATGATCGCCGGTTGCCGGCGCCATCGCGGTATAGACTCGATGCCGCTCTGACCAATGCCGCGCCAGCGTGGCGCGCAATTTCGCTTCCGCCGCGTGCCATGCGTCGGCATCGTCGGCGAACGCGCGGCCGTGCACCAGCGCCCCGAGTTGCACCAGTGCTACGTAGTAATGATGCGTGTTCTGCCCCGGCTCCTCCCACGGCCCGATGCAGCGTCGGCCGGCGTGGCTCACGGTGAAACGCAAATCGAGACGCAACAGCTCCGCCAGCATATCGCTCGGCGGCCCGCCGACTGCGAGGTAACGCAGGCACGCCAGCGCGCGCAGCGCCGGGCCGTCATATTGCGGCCGCGACCAGCGGAATACGTCGATGGTTCCATCCGGATTGAAGCGCGGCTCGCCGAGCAATATATCTCCGGCAAGCTTACGGACCTCCGCATCGGGGCGGAGGAACTTGCGGAACCCGCGCCGCGTCGCTTGTCGATAGCGGCCGTGCATAACGAGTTCCGCGCCGTCAAGTTTGCTCAGCGCCAGGCTGAAATTGACGAAATCGTCGAAATGCCGGCGCCAGCGCGCGCGCTCGTGTTCCGTCGCGCCGTCCTGCATCAACGCGGCGACGACGCGCATGACGATTGCCGAATCACGCAGCCAGTGAAAGAAATAATCGGGCTCGGGATTCCAGTCGGCAATGACCGGCGAAGCCAACACCGATCCCCTCGCCGGCACGATGACTTGGCCGAAACTCTCGCGCCGCCGCGTCAGATTTGTTGCGGAGATCGCGTGTTCCATCGCAGCCATGCTGCGTTGCGCTTGGCTGGCGATCCACGTCGCCAACGCGTTCGGTTCCGTCATCGCGAATGACCCGATAACGCGCAGCGCATCTGGCACGCGCGGAAAAAAGTTCCATCGCACGCGCCGCGTAAACGTTGATAGCAAACTCTTAAGATTAGCGCTTGCAATTTCGCTTTGTTGACATGAATCATGGCCACACCTGCATGCGAATGGCAGCAGCGTGCTGGCCTCGGGGGGCCAGCGAGTGCAAAGCAACGTGCAACAACGGCATAACCGAAACCCGCGCGGCGAGCACGCCGATTCGCGTCCGCACGGCGGCGACCTCTTCCACGAGGCCGGCGGCGCCTCGGCGGCTGGCTTGACGGCGGCGCCGGAGTTCGAGCCGCCGGCCGCGGTCTATGAGGGAAAAAGCGCGGCGTCCGAAAGCCGCACGCTGCTGCGCGCGCTCTGGCATTCAACCCACCGCATGCGCGTCGTCCTGCTGGCCGGCGGCATCGCTGCGGTGCTGATCGCCAACATGTTCGGCCAGGTGAAGCTCAACACCTGGAACGGTTCCTTCTTCGACACCCTGGCGCAGAAGCACCTGTCCGAACTGCTGCACCAGCTCCTGATCTTCCTCGCCATCGTCGGCAGCCTGCTGGCGCTGGTGGTCGGGCAGACCTGGATGCAGCAGATGCTGAAAGTGCGCCTGCGCGAATGGCTGACCCATCACCTGCTCGACGAATGGCTGGTCGCCGGCCGCGCCTACCGGCTCGGTCTCGCCGGCCAGATCGGCGTCAATCCCGACCAGCGCATCGAGGAAGACACGCGCAAGCTCACCGAGCTGTCAGCCAGCCTCGGCGTCGGCCTGTTCCAGGCCTCGCTGCTGCTGATCAGCTTCATCAGCATCCTGTGGACGCTGTCGAGCCATCTCGTCTTCAAGCTCGGCGGCCACAGCTTCAGCATTCCCGGCTACATGGTCTGGTG
>JARRNI010000799.1:3650-5299 GCA_037385125.1 Pseudolabrys sp. | reverse complement strand
GCATGGTCAGCATGACATGGGCGTGGGGCTTGGATATCCCGTCCTCGGCCATGTCCCAATGCACATTGAGGTCGGCGATCATGCCCTGATCCACAAACTCCGCCTGCACGAAGTCGCGAGCGAGTTCGATGCCCTGCGCTTGAGTCATCTCGCGCGGCAGGGCAAACTCAACCTCGCGGGCAAGCTGGGCGTCCTTCCTGACCTCGAACGCCTCGACATCGTTCCAGAGCCGTTCGCGGTCGCTCCATTGTTCGGGCGCATCCTCCGGCAGCATGACCTCTGAATGGACGATGCCGCGCTTGTTGGAGAAGTCATGGCTGCGCTCAAGCCGGTCGTCGCGCAGACGCGAAGCGGAGCGGTAGGCGGCGGAGGCCACCGCGCTGGAGCCGGCCTTGCGGCCGATGACCTTGACGTGAAGATGATAGATCGCCATCGCGACCAAATCATCTACATGGGCGAAGCGCACGTCGGAACGACGTATAAGCGCGCCCTCGAAACTAATTTCTCGGGACTGCTCGCGCCGTTTCAGCCCGTCCCAGCAACCTTACAGCATTGCGGCAGGCGCTCAACTATCATCGCTCCATCGACAGGTGCAGCAGCTTGGCGAGTTGGTCATCTCGACCGGCGCAGACGCCCTCAGCGCCGACGAACTGGCGGGCGCGCTGATCGTGCTGGCCGAAACTAAGGACGCCGGAAAGAGGGAGGCATGGGCGAAGCGAGGGGCCGCGTTCTTTCAGGGCCGGGCGCGGCGAACTGCTTCGGCGCCTGACCGCGACACGGGCGGCGCTGCGACGCAACCGGGCGGCACGCAATCGGCATCAGGCGGCGCGGGTGCGGCATGACATGCGTACCTGGCAGGTCGAGCGCCGCAAGCGCACGCGGCATCTGATCGAACTCGGCGGTCTCGTCGTCAAGGCCGGAATCGTTGACCTGACCGGCGATGATCGCGCCATGATCTACGGCGCGCTGCTCTGGATGGCCGACAAGCTCCAAGGCGAGGATCGCGAGCACACGCGAAGCCTTTGGACAGCAAAGGGGAAGCAGGCGTTCGAGGCTGAGCGCGACAGCGTCGCTGGGAATGCTTAGACTCCGAACCGCTCCCGCATTTCCCCGGCCTTCGCCCATTCGTCGCCGGGTATCCGGTCGATCAGTTCGTTCATCAGGCTGAGCTTATGTAAATTTTGGGAGCCTGGAGGCTTGGGAAGGGACGTGAAGCCACCACGCAAGACACCGAGCGCCCCGCACCACGGGATGTGGACGGTAACCTTGGCGCGGCTCGGCTGGACGAACGCTTTCTGAAATGACGCCGTTCGGCCGAGGCGCTCGCTCTACCGGATATAGGATCGCAACACCCCGACCAGCTCCTCAGCGGCTTCAGCCTCCGATTGTGAAGGCTTGCGGCCTTCATCGATCATGTGCATGTGGATGTGATCCTCCACCACTTCCGCCATGATCCCGTTAACGGCGCCGCGGGCAACGCTGAGAAGGCGCATCACTTCCGAGCAGCCGGTTTCGGAATCGAGCGCCCGTTCGATGGCATCAATCTGACCGCGCAGCCGGCGGACACGGTTGAGCAGCTTCTGCTTGTCGGCGATCGCATGGCCCATGAACGATTTTTCCTTCAAATGTCCCAGGGGGCACTTGGCAAT
>JARRNI010000799.1:1730-3627 GCA_037385125.1 Pseudolabrys sp. | reverse complement strand
GTTTGGGGAAGGTCCGGACGGACGTTTCCCCCAGACCCTCGCGCCTGCGGCGCGCTGCAGGTGTTCGGCAACGCAAGAGGGAACAGATGAACCCGCGACCTAGCAGCCAGTCCGACGATTGCGACAGTAGACGCTCCGCGCCTGCTGCCCCTTCGTGGGCTGCGTTCACTGCCCGGGGTGCCTGCGACCGTACGATGCTCGATGCTGACGCGTTGAGCTGACGGCGTTTGCCTCCCGGGCTCGGGCCACGGCCTGAGCAACTGGAGGCAACGATGTTTTCAATTCTCCTTCGTTTTTCGTCCACGGTAGAGGATGGCTATCACTCCGCGCAATCGTGCGGAGATTTGTCACATGATCGTAAAGGACTGCGCCTCAAATGGCCGCGGGCCGATCTCGCACGCGTTATCCGGCGATGGTGCACATGACGCGGCCGGATGTTCGGGACCGACCGGACGACGACACGCCACCCGCGCCTTTCCTCGCCCAAGAGCACATTTCAGACAAGCGGACGACTTCGCCATGAACGAGCAGATCAATACTCCGGCCAATGCCCGCCGTCCCGCAGGGGCCGCGGCGTCCTCTTCACCTCTTGCTGATGGAGCTTTCTCAATGTTCGCCAGACGAGGCCCTGGCGCGGCTCGATGCCAGCCGGACCGGGATTGCCGAGGACCAGGTCGAAGCGCGGCGTGACCGCTATGGCCTCAACGAGATAACCCATGAGAGGGCACCAAGTTGGTATCGCCAGCTCTTCCAAGCCTTTCTGACGCCGTTCAACGGCGTGCTTCTGGCGGTCAGCTTCGTCTCGCTATTCACGGACGTGATTCTCGCAGCCCCCGCCGCCCGCTCGTTCCGGACCATCATCGTGCTGATGACGATGATTTTCCTGAGCACGCTGCTGAGGTTTTGGCAGGAATTCCGCTCCAGCCAGGCGGCCGAAGAGTTGAAGGCCATGGTGCGCTCGACCACGGCTGTGCTGCGCGCCGGCCAGGAGCGGGCTGCAGAAATCCCCATCGCCGAACTCGTGCCCGGCGACATCGTGCAGCTTGCCGCCGGCGACATGATCCCGGCCGACCTGCGCGTCCTGAACGCCAAAGACCTCTTCGTGAGCCAAGCGATGCTGACGGGGGAATCCATCCCGGTCGAGAAACACGGCACCCCGCCGGCCGGCAATCAGCCTGTCCCAAAACCGACAGCCCTGCTCGAACAGAACACGATCTGTTTCATGGGCTCGAACGTGGTCAGCGGATCGGCCACGGCGGTCGTAGCGGTGACGGGTGACGCCACCTATTTCGGAGCGGTGGCGCGCGACATTTCCGGGGCCCGCCCGCTCACGAGCTTCGACATAGGGATCAGTCGTGTCAGTTGGATGCTGATCCGCTTCATTGCCGCAATGACACCCGTGGTGTTCCTCATCAACGGCTTCACCAAAGGCAATTGGCTGGAAGCGCTGCTGTTCGCGGCCTCGGTCGCCGTCGGCCTGACCCCCGAGATGCTTCCAATGGTGGTGACGGCAAACCTCGCCAAGGGCGCGGCCGTGATGGCCCGGCGCAAGGCCATCGTCAAACGCCTGAATGCGATCCAGAACTTCGGTGCCATGGATATTCTGTGTACAGACAAGACCGGAACGCTGACCCAGAACAAGGTGATCCTGGAGCATCATTTCAACATTCATGGCCGGGAAGACACCCAGGTTCTCGAATTCGCGTGGCTCAACAGCTACCACCAGACAGGCCTGCGCAATCTGCTCGATTTCGCCGTCATGGAATATGCCCAGGCAGCCGGGGTGGTGGATACGCTCAAGCACTATCTCAAGGTCGACGAAATCCCATTCGACTTCATGCGGCGGCGGATGTCTGTTGTCGTCCGCAATGGGGGCGAACGCAATCTGCTGATCTGC
>JARRNI010000799.1:0-1690 GCA_037385125.1 Pseudolabrys sp. | reverse complement strand
TGCGCAAGGGGGTCCGCCGGCTAACCCGGAACCTCAATCGCGACGGCCTGCGCGCACTCGCGGTCGCTTATAAGTGGCTGCCGGCGGAAGACCGCACGTACACCGTGGCAGACGAAACGGATCTGACGCTGGCGGGCTACGTGGCGTTTCTAGATCCGCCGAAGGAGACTGCTCGTGACGCCATCGCGGCCCTCAAGGAGCACGGCGTGGACGTCAAGATCATCACGGGCGATAACGAGGTCGTAACCCGAAAGATTTGCAAGGAGGTTGGTCTCGCAATCGAGGGCACCTTACTGGGCCCGGATGCGGAAGCTCTCTCCGATGCCGCGCTGGCAGAAGCGGCCGAGCACACAACGATCTTCGCCAAAATGTCGCCCTTGCACAAATCGCGGGTGATCCGGGCGCTGCAAAGCCGCGGCCACACTGTCGGGTTCCTGGGCGATGGCATCAACGACGCCGGCGCGCTGAAAGATGCCGATGTCGGCATATCCGTGGACACCGCCGTCGATATCGCCAAGGAATCGGCCGACATCATTCTGCTTGAGAAGAGCCTTATGGTGCTCGAAGAGGCGGTGGTCGAAGGGCGCAAGACGTTCGCCAATATCATCAAGTACATCAAGATGACGGCGAGTTCGAATTTCGGCAACGTCTTCAGCGTGCTGATCGCCAGCACCTTCCTGCCATTCCTGCCGATGCTGCCGATCCAGCTTCTGACGCAGAATTTGCTCTACGACATCTCCCAAATCTCGATACCCTGGGACGATGTCGACAAGGATTATCTGAAAGTCCCGCGCAAATGGGATGCTGGCGGCGTCGCGCGCTTCATGGTGTTTATCGGGCCAATCAGCTCGATCTTCGACGTCGTGACGTTCGTCGTCATGTGGCACGTGTTCGGTGCCAATTCCGTTGCCGAGCAGGCGCTTTTCCAATCCGGCTGGTTCATTGAAGGGCTGCTGTCACAGACACTCATCGTGCATATGATCCGCACGCAATATGTGCCCTTTGTACAGAGCCGCGCGTCGCTGCCGGTCATCGCCCTGACCGCGAGCATCATGGCGTTCGGAATATTTCTGCCGTTCACCTCGGTCGGTGCCCATCTCGGAATGGTTCATCTTCCTCCGGGGTATTTCGCATGGCTTGCCGCCGCTCTATTCGGCTATTGCACGCTGACCCAGATCGTGAAGCGCTTCTATATTCGCCGCTTCCATCAGTGGCTCTGAACGAAAATGTCCTATCAAATATGGAATGCAGGGATGATCGAAAATTATTCCCAGATAGCCAGCACATCCGGCGATCTGGCCTTGGCGCTCCTGCTCGGGTCACTCATCGGCTTCGAGCGGCAGTGGCACCAGAAGATGGCAGGGCTGAGGACCAATGCGCTGGTGGCCCTCGGCGCTTGCGGCTTTGTGGTGTTCTCAGGACTTGTCGGTCAGGGCGACCCGACCCGGGTTGCCGGCCAGGTGGTGACCGGAATCGGCTTTCTCGGTGCCGGCGTCATCCTTCGCGAAGGCGTTAATGTACACGGCCTGAACACCGCCGCCACGCTGTGGTGTTCGGCAATGGTGGGAACGCTCATCGGCGGAAATCATTGGCCGGAAGGCTTCGTTGCTGCAACTTTCGTCATTGTAACGAATCTGTTCCTGCGCCCTTTGGTGCGGCAACTGAACACCAGGTTGTTGACTGCGACAGA
>JARRNI010000798.1:4056-5867 GCA_037385125.1 Pseudolabrys sp. | reverse complement strand
GTGGCGGGCGAAATAGCCGTCGACCGCCTCATCGTACAGGCGGGCTTCAGCCTTGGCGTTGAGGGCGTGCGGGCGCGGGCCGACCAGCGACAGGTTGCCCTTGAACACCACGTTGAACAGTTGCGGCAGCTCGTCGAGGCTCGTCTTGCGGATGAAGCGGCCGACGCGGGTGACGCGCGGGTCGTCCTTGGTGACGAGCTTGTCGGCCTTGACGTCGGCCTGATCGGTGTACATCGAACGGAACTTGTAGACCTCGATCAGGTCGTTGTTGAAGCCGTAGCGCCGCTGCTTGAACAGCACCGGCCCACGGCTGTCGAGCTTGATGGCGATCGCGATCAGTGCCATCAGCGGCAGGGCGCAGAGCAGGATGAAGCCGCCGACGATCTTGTCAAACAGCCATTTCATCACGACGTCCCAATCGGCAATCGGCCGGTCGGCGACGTCAAGCACCGGCACTTTGCCGATGTAGGAATAGGAACGCGGACGGAATTGCAGCTTGTTGGCGTGGGCGGCGAGACGGATGTCCACCGGCAGCACCCACAGCTTCTTCAGCATCTGCAGGATGCGATTCTCCGCCGAGATCGGCAGCGAGAATATCACAAGGTCGACGCGCGTGCGCCGGCCGAATTCCACCAGGTCGTCGACGGTGCCGAGCTTGGGCTCGCCGGCGCATTCGGTGCCTGTGCGCTCGTCGCCGCGGTCGTCGAACAGGCCGATAACTTTGACGCCGGAATCCTTCTGGTGCCGCAGCGCCTCGATCACATGCGCGCCGGGCGCCCCGGCGCCGACGATCACCGTGCGGCGGGAGAGGCGACCTTCCCGCGTCCACTTGCGCACCAGAAGGAACACCATGCGGCGCGAGAAGAGGAGGGTGGCAAGGCCCGCGATGTAAAAGCTGCTCAGCCAGACGCGCGAGAACATTTCGCCCGCCTTGGCGAGGAACGAGGCGCCGATCACGACCAGGAAAACCAGCGACCAGGCCGAAGCCCGCCGCATGTATTGCTTCTCGTGGCCGCGGAAGGCCTGCACCTGGTAGATGTCGGCGGAGCGCCATGCCCACCACGACGATCAGCGCAAACTCGCCCATGCGCACGAAGCCCGCCAGCACGATCGGCGAGATCGCCGCTGCCGATGGCTTGGCGGCGACTGCGAGCGCCTGCGGCGACAGCCTACTCGGCTTGCCCGGCTCCTGCGGCGGCGGGCTTTCCACCGCGAGCGGCGGGCTCGCCGTCTCTTTCGGCTGTTTCGGCGGGTGGAGATCGGTGCCGTTCATGACTACGCAACGCGACAAACATGCCCGCCGTGTCCCGTCCGGGCGGGCCTGCGGCAGATTTCCTTTATTTCCGGCAAAGACTTAGGGAAAAACTCTCAATAAAGGCTTAGCGCAATGCTCAAAACTATCTTAACGGCGCCCGACCGCGCGCAAGTTGGCGAGCGCGTCGCGGTAGCCGGCGAGCACGCCGTCGACCATGGCCTGCACGGAGAACGAGGCGGCGACACGGTCGCGCAACAGCCGGGCGGTCTCGGCCGTACCGGCGGGGTCGTCGAGGGCCGCCGCGATGGCGCAGGCGAGCGCGGCAGCGTCCTGCGGTGGAACCAAGTGGTCCGACAGCGGGCCGTAGATTTCCGGAACGCCGCCGACGCGGGTGGTGATCAGCGGTTTGCCGGCGGCGGCCGCCTCCAGCACCACGTAAGGCAGTGACTCCGAGCGTGAAGGCACCACCATCAGTCGGCCCAGCGTCAGCGCTTGGTAGCCCGGCATGGCCGGCCTGAAGGAGACGGCACCCGCCAGCCCGAGCTCGGCCGCCTTG
>JARRNI010000798.1:0-3983 GCA_037385125.1 Pseudolabrys sp. | reverse complement strand
ATTGCCGACCAGCGTCGCGGTCACCGCGCAGCCTTCGCGGCGCAGAATCGCAATCGCCTCGATCAGCACGTCGACCCCCTTGATCGGCCGCAATTCGCCCATGAACAGCAGATCGCTGGCGTCGTCGCGCGCCGGGATCGGATTGAATTCGGCCGGCGAAACGCCATTGTGTACCACGCGCACCAGGCCCCGCGGATTGCCGATTTTGCGGCGGAAAATCTGTTCGCTGTAGCCGCTCTCGAAAAGGTAGAGGTCGCCGCGCGGCATCAGGAACCGCTCGGTGGCGAGATAGAACTTTCCGGCCCACGTGTCGTGGCCGAACAGCAAGCTGCCTCCGTGCGGCGTGTATGAAGTCGGCCGGGTTGGCGTGGCGTTGCATGGGCACGCGGCTGAGGCCAAGGGCCAACGATGGCGCGAGCGTGCTCAGTACTTCGTCGGCATGGGGGCCACCGGTGCGCCGGTCGGCGATGATGCCGACGCGGTGGCCGCGCGCAATCTGTTCGTGCGTCAAATCGAGCACGTGGCGGAATAGGCCGCCGACCGGCGCGCGAAACACATGCAGGATGTTCAACGGTTGCATGCCGTGCTTTTAGCCGCGGCAGTGCCTATCAATGCTTAAAGCTAAGCCGTAGGGGATTGCTAAAGACGGATGCTAATACCAGCGCGCTGGCGCGTAAGCCTGTTGCGCGAGCTGAGCCGATGAGAACACGCGGCTCGGTCGCGCGGTTTGGCGATAGCCGGCCTGCCTATATTGCGCTTGCCCACCGCAATAAGCCGTCTGCCGGCGCGCAGGCGGCGGCGGTGAGCGCGAGCGGGGCGGAAGGCAAAAGTCGGGCAATCCGCACGGAGACGAATTCGGCCTTTGGCGGGAAACTTCAGGGAGATTAGGCGTCCGCATGGTTAACAAATCCTAGCCGCCGCACGGAAAGTGGCGGCGGTTAACGCGTCGGCAACCATAATCGTATGTAGTCACGTTGGCGCCGCAGATCGGTGCGCCTGGAGTAGCGAATGTTGTTTCGTAAGAAGTCGAAGACCGATCCCGCGCCGGCGCCTGAGGTGGCCCCAGTCGCGCCCGACGGTGAAGCCGATATGCGCGCTCTGGGGCGCGCTTTGTGGCAGAAGAAGTCCAGGATTCTCGCGGTCACGGTGATCGTGGCGGCCGCAGCCTTCGTGGTCGTCAACGCCATCACGCCGCAGTACCGCTCCGAATCGCGCGTGCTGCTGGAGGCGCGCGAGAATGT
Organism: Pseudolabrys sp.; assembly: GCA_037385125.1. Classification (GTDB taxonomy): domain Bacteria; phylum Pseudomonadota; class Alphaproteobacteria; order Rhizobiales; family Xanthobacteraceae; genus Pseudolabrys. The sequence goes on along the minus strand of JARRNI010000798.1, from coordinate 2,742 downwards.
GTTTCTGCGTGCCGCCGCCGACAAGAACAATGTCGGCCCGGCCACCATCGACCAGGAGGCGGTGGCGAGCCAGATCCAGGTGGTGCTGTCGCGCGACCTCGCGCGCGAGGTTATCCGCAAGGAGAAGCTCGACCATAACCCCGAATTCGAGAGCGGCGCGCCGCCGCTCATCAACTCGCTGCTCAACCTCTTGGGCATCGGGCGCGACCGCAGCCAGATGACGCGGGAAGAGCGCACGCTGGAAGCCTATTACGACCATCTCAACGTGCAGGCGGTCGCCAAGTCGCGTGTGATCGCGATCGATTTCAGGTCGGCCAATCCGCAGCTGGCCGCCGACGTCGCTAACGCGATCGCGGACGGCTATCTGCACATGCAGCAGACCGCGACGCTCGACCAGACCCGCGCCGCCGGCAACTGGCTCGCCGGCGAGATCGTCAAGATGCGCAAGAAGGTGGCGGATGACGAGGACAAGGTCGCGCAATACCGCGCCCAGAAAAATCTGTTCGTTGGCTCCAACAATACTTCGCTGCCGAATCAGCAGCTCAGCGAGATCAACAAGCAGATCGCGGCGGCGCGCGGCCGTCAGGCTGATCTCGAGGCGCGGGCGCAGCGGCTGCGCGCGCTCATCCGCTCCGGCAAGGTGATCGATTCTTCCGACATTGCTAATTCGGACACCATGCGCCGCTTGGTGCAGCAGCGCATCGCGCTGCAATCGCAACTCGCGGAGCAGTCGGCCACATTGGGGCCGCGCCATCCCCGCATCCTGGAATTGAAGGCGCAGATCGCCGAAACCCGGCGCCAGATCCGCGCCGAGGGCGAGCGCCTGGCGCGCCAGCTCGACAAACGCTGACCGCCAGCCTCGACCAAGTCAAGAAGATGGCCTCGCAATCGAATCAGCAGGATGTCGAATTGCGCGCGCTCGAGCGCGAGGCCAAGACCGACCGCCAGCTGCTGGAATCCTATCTCGCCAAGTATCGTGAAGCTTCCGCGCGCGACAGCATCAATGCGGCGCCGCCGGATGCCCGCATCATTTCGCGCGCCACGCCGGCGATCAAGCCGGCCTATCCGAAAAAGCTGGCGACGGTGCTGATCGCGGCCTTCGCGGCATTCGCGCTGCAGTCGGGCTTCGTCGTCACCGGCGTGCTGCTGACGGCGCCGGCGGGCACGCCCTACGGTTACGGCTATGGGCCGGCGAGCTATGCCGCCGTCGGCTACGAGCCTTATGAGCCGACGATCGTGCCGCCGGCACCCGTGCCGCCGCCGGCGTCGCCGCCGCCCCGGCGCACGGCTTCGCCGTCGCTGGCGCCCGTTGACACCGCCGCCAACCCGCCAGGCGGCTCTGCCGCCGCGCCTCCTCCTGCGGCTCCGCCCCCGGTCGCCAGCATTGACGAGATCGCCCAGGGCCTGCGGCAAGCGGGCGATGCCGGCCGGCGCGTGACCGTCTTCGGCACCGGGCGCAATGTCGGCGCCACCTTCGCCGCCATTACGCTGGCGCGCACGCTCGCCAAAGATGGCAGCGTCGTGCTGGTCGACATGGCGTTCGGCGCGCCCAATCTGTCGGTGATTTCGAACGATCCCGATGCGCCGGGAATCGCCGAACTGGTGCGCGGCGAAGCCTCCTTCGGCGACATCATCACGCGCGACCAATATTCGGGCGTCCATCTGGTAGCGACCGGCGATGTCGGCGACGATGCCGCTCTGCTCGCCGCCTCGCCGATGCTGGCGACGGTGGTCGAGGCGCTGACGCACAGCTACGACCACGTGGTGATCGACGCGGGCGCCGCCGCCGAGGCCGCGGTTGATCGCTTCGTGCCGCTGGCCGGGTCCGTGGTGCTGGTCGCCGGCGATGCGGCCGATGCGTCGACGCGTGCGGCGCGCGAGCGGCTGATGATGGCGGGCGTGGACGAGGTGACGGTGCTGCAGGGCGGCGCGCGGGCCGCGGCGGCCTGAGCGTTAGATCGCAGCGGACAGGCGGGCGCGCAGCCGGCGCAGCAGCCGCGCCGTCTCCCACAGCGCGGCATGGCTCTTGATCGTGCGCTTGCAGCGCGCGACCAAGCCGTACCACAGCGCAAGCAGGCGCCCGGCCGGGCTGAGCGACAGGTGGCTCTGGAACAGCGGCTCGGCGTCGGGGCAGAACAAGGTCTTGTAGTTCGCTTCGCCGATGCCGAGGTCGAAAGTGTGCAGCCCGCTCTCGCAGCAATGGCGCACGACCCGGGCGAGAAGCTGCTCGCCGGGGCTTTCGGCCGCGTAACGGTCCTTGATGATCGAGTTGAACATGGCGGAGAAGCGCCCGCCGCCGACGATGCCGCCCAGCGTCGCCACGATAATGTCGCCGACCGAGAGCGTGTAGAGCTCGATCACCGGCGCGCCGCCGGCGAGGCCGTCGGTGGCGGCTGCCTCGATGAAGCGCCGCACGGCGGCCGGCGCGAAGGCGTCGGCGACGCCGAGCACGCGCATGCGCGCGCTCTTCTGCTTGAAGAAGACGTCGAGCGCCCGCCGCACCTCGCGGTCGCTTTCGGCCCGTGCGAAACGCATTGTGCCGAAACCGGCGAGCGCGCGTTCCTTCTTGCGCATCTTCTTGCGCGTGGCCGAATTGGTGTGTGCGCGCAGCAGCGCGTCGTAGTCGGGGATCAGTGCGCCGGAGAAGCCGTAATTGGCGGCGCGCATATGCGGCAGCAGGACGAAAAGGTTGGTGGTGCCGGCCCAGGTCAGTGGCTGGTGGATGAGTCTCAGCACGTCGGC
>JARRNI010000797.1:0-3044 GCA_037385125.1 Pseudolabrys sp. | reverse complement strand
ATCGAGGCTGCCGCGCGCTGCCTCAAGGCCGGCGGGCTGGTCGCCTTCCCCACCGAGACCGTATATGGGCTCGGCGCCGATGCCTGCCAGGGCGAGGCGGTGGCCAGGCTCTATGCCGCCAAGGGGCGGCCCTCCTTCAACCCTCTGATCGCCCATGTGGCGGACATGGCGGCGGCGCGCCGGCTGGCCGCCTTCGATCGGACTGCGGAAAAGCTGGCGGCGGCCTTCTGGCCGGGCCCGCTGACCCTGGTGCTGCCCAAGCTCGCGGATTGTCCGGTCTCCGATCTGGCGCTGGCCGGGCTCGACAGCGTGGCCGTGCGAATGCCGGCGCACCGGACCGCGCAGGCGCTGCTCACGGCGTTCGGCGGGCCGGTGGTGGCACCGTCGGCCAACCGCTCGGGCCATGTCTCGCCCACCAGCGCGGCGCATGTGCTGGCCGACCTGCGCGGGCGCATCGACCTGGTGCTCGACGGCGGCGTCTGCACAGTCGGCCTGGAGTCGACCATCGTGGCCTGTCTGGGCGAACCCACTTTGTTGCGGCCGGGCGGGCTGCCGCGCGCCGAAATCGAGCGGGTGCTGGGGCATGCGCTGGCGCCGGCAGCGGCCGCGCGAGCGCCGGCGGCGCCCGGCATGCTGGCCTCGCACTACGCGCCGCGGGCGCGGCTGCGCCTGAACGCGCAAAGCCCGCGGCCGGGCGAGGCGCTGCTCGCCTTCGGGCCGGACGTGCCGGCGGCGAATAGCATGACGCTCAACCTCTCGCCGCGCGGGGACTTGGTCGAGGCGGCGGCCAGTCTGTTTTCTCACCTGCGCGCGCTGGACGCTTCCGGGGCCGCCGCGATCGCCGTCATGCCCATTCCGGACGAAGGCCTGGGCGAAGCGATCAACGACCGGCTTGCGCGTGCCGCCGCGCCAAAGCAATAAGGGAGCCATGAACCTCCAGGCCAAACCCGTGATCGAACGCAAGCTATCGCCGGACCTGCTTGCCCGCTTCGCGGCCATCGTCGGCGACAAATACGCCGTCACCGAGCACGACGCGCAGATGCCCTATCTGCACGAAATGCGCGACCTCTATCAGGGCGTCACGCCGATGGTGCTGCGGCCCGGTTCGGTGGCGGAAGTGGCCGCCATCCTCACCCTGCAGCGCGCGCGCGAAGCGGCAAGCGAGAAAGACCGGCTCTATCCGCAGCTCCTGCCCTCGGAAGGCACCTGCACCATCGGCGGCAATCTCTCCACCAATGCCGGCGGCACCGCGGCGCTGACGCACGGAATTGCACGCTCGCATGCCATGGGGCTGGAGGTGGTGCTGGCCGACGGCCGCGTGCTGCACAATCTCAACAAGCTGAAGAAGGACAATACCGGCTACGACCTGAAGAACCTTTTCATCGGCGCCGAAGGCACGCTCGGCATCATCACCGCGGCGGTGCTGCGGCTGGTGCCCAAGCCGCGCTCGGTCGAGACCGCCTTCGTCGCGGTGCCCTCGCCGCAGGCCTCGCTCGACCTGTTGGGGCTCGCCACCGAGCGCACCGCCGGCGGCGTCACCTCGTTCGAATTGATGCTGCGCTCCGGCGTCGAGGCGGTGGTCAAGCACGACGCCGCCAGCCGCATGCCGCTCGACGGCCCCTATCCCTGGTTCGTGCTGATCGAATTGTCGTCGCAGGCGCGCAGCGGCCTGCGCGAGGTGATGGAGGAGATACTTGCTGAAGGCCTCGACAAGGGCCTGGTGCTCGACGCCACCATCGCCGACAGCCTGGAGCAGGGCAAAGCCTTCTGGCGCATCCGCGAGCTGTTCGGCGAGGTGCAGCGCCATATCGGAGCCTCGATCAAGCACGACGTATCGGTGCCGGTCGCCGCGGTGCCGGCCTTCATCGATGAGGCTAATGCGGCGGTGACCCGGCTCATCCCCGGCTGCCGGCCCCTGCCCTTCGGCCATGTGGGCGACGGCAATATCCACTACAACGTGACGCAGCCGGAGGATGCCGACCGCGCAAAGTTTCTGGCGCGCTGGGACGAGGTCAACGCGGCAGTGTTCGCGGTGGTCAAGAAGCTCGGCGGCTCGATCTCGGCCGAGCACGGCGTCGGCGTGATGAAGCGCGACATCCTGCCGGACTACAAGGACCCGGTGGCGATCGACCTGATGCGCGGGATCAAGCACCTGCTCGATCCGAACGGGATCCTGAACCCGGGGAAGGTGTTGTAGCCGCGCGGTCGGCCTCAATGAGCGCAGCAAACGTAAGCCTCATCATCCGCGCAAGCGGATGATTCAGCAATCATTGCGTTGTCCGCGGATCCTGGATTGCCCGCTTTCTCGGGCCATGACCGCGAGCATCAAAACAACGCCCCCTGCCCGCTGTCCTTCTTTTCTTTCACCGGCTTCACGCCTTTCACCGGCTTCGCGCGCGTCGGGCGCGTGGGCGCCTTGGCCGGCGCTGCCCCCGCGCCTTCCGCCAGCGGCTCGATCAGCTTCGGATCGTCATTGGCCGTGCGGTTGACCGCCATGGATACCGGATAGATATCGAGCAGGTCTTCCGGCGCAGGATGGATCAGCGCGGACGCGGTCACGGCGTCGACTTCCGCGCAATTGAGCCACAGATCGAAAGCCTCCGGCGCTATGATCACAGGCATGCGGCCGTGGATTTCGCCGAGCTTGCGGTTGGCATTGGTGGTGACGATCGCCGCCGTCTCCAATTCCTCGCCGTTCGGGCCGGTCCAGCATTCCCACAGGCCGGCCAAGGCCATCGGCCCGCCGGCCTTCAGCCGCGCGAAATAGGGCTGCTTGCGGCCGCCCACCGCCTTCCACTCGTAGAAGCCGTCGGCCGGCATCAGGCAGCGGCGGCGCTTCATGGCGGCGCGGAAGGCCGGCTTGTCGACGACGCTCTCGCCGCGCGCGTTGATCAGCAGCGTGAATTCCCGCGGGTCCTTCACCCAGGACGGCAGCAGGCCCCAGCGCACCAGCGCGAACTGGCGCTCGCCCTCCATCAGACGCACGATCGGAGTCGGCTGCGTCGGCGCCACGTTGTAGCGCGGCGGAAAGTTGGGCTGCTCGG
>JARRNI010000796.1:0-2752 GCA_037385125.1 Pseudolabrys sp. | reverse complement strand
GAACGCCTTCTGCAGGCTCAAGGACTTCCGCAGGATCGCAACTCGCTACGATAGGTTGGCCAGAAACTATCTGGCCTCCGTTTGCCTCATCGCTGCTATCGTATGGTGGACGTAATGAGCCTTAACCCTAATTCGGCCTACACCACTTTATGGCGATGCGACGGATAAGTAACAAACACTAAGACGTTATGGCTGCTGCATGGCCACGGCGCACTTCACTCAGGCGCCGCTCCCGATGAACATAGGCAAGCGCCGCGTCGGTCTGGAACAATTCATGAGTTTGGGTCTCGCATTCGCTAACCGGAGTCATGGCGAGGTCGCTATAGGCGAAGCGGCGCGGATCGTGCTTGATCGCGAGATAAATGCGACGCAGCCGCAAATAGAGCCGAACCCACCGCACCAGTTTAACGACCGTTTCAGCCGCATATTTCGGGTAAAACCACCACGCCGGCTCGACCGAAAATCCCGGCCTCCGACTGCGCCGTGACTTGCGGCGCAGAAAGCCGGATTCGAGTGGGTGAATGTGCTCAATATTAATGCTGCCCATAAACCAAGTGATCAGGAATAGCACATTGCTGGGATTGGCTTTAGTAGCCGCTACCCGCCGCATCACCGTTTCGACGTGCTCAATGGTATAATAGCGCTGCCATGCCAACTTGTAGACACGATCCCAATCCTCACGCGACATGCGCGGGTGCGCCGTGCAGATATGGTTAAGGTCATATTTGTTCAGATCAGGGTCGAGCGGCACGCCAGCGCGGACCAGTTTGAGATGGTCCTCCGAACCCGGCAGCGGCGTGAGATAGAAAAACTCCAGCAAATCCACAGGTAGTTCACGCTTGATCACATCAATGTCGTGCATGGTCGACTCAAGCGTGTCGTTTGGAAAGCCAAGAATATAGCCGGCATACGTAATCACGCCGGCCGTTTTCCAGGCCAGCAACATCGTACGGTATTCGGTAATCTTGTTCTGGCGTTTCTTGGCGCTTTGCAGATTGGCCGGATTGATGTTTTCCAGACCGATGAAAACACGTTTGACGCCGGCGCGCGCACATTTTTCAATGAAATTCGGCAACCGATGGCACAGCGTATCAACTTGGACGATGTAACTAACGTCGAACCTTTCTATTTCACGCAAATAAACGAGCCGGTCTAGGATCGGCTCCCAGTCTTTGTTGCGCGCGAAATTGTCATCGGTAATAAAGAAGGCGCGTAGTCCCTGCGCGTAGTTTGCTCGCACGAGGTGCTCGATGTCGTCAGGCGAGCGCCGACGCGACTTGCGGCCTTGCACATTTATGATGGTGCAGAACGAGCACTGGTATGGGCAGCCACGGCCGGCGTCGAAGCTTGTGGTGCCGCCAGCAGTGCGTTGCGCGCGCTCCACCGCCATCAATGGAATCGGCGCGCCCTTAATGGCCGGCAGGTCGCTCATATAGTTATAAAGCGGCTTAAGCGCTCCAGCTGCCGCGTCGCGCAGCACTTCGTCGAGACGACCTTCCGCTTCACCTGCGAACAATGAAACGCCCATGGCTTTTGCTCGGTCGAGGTCAGCGTCAACCCCGCCAAGCATGGAGAGAACCCCCGAAACATGGAAACCACCGATAGCAACTTGTATTCCTCGTGCCCGCAGTGGTCGCGCTATATCGAGCGCGCGCGGAAACTGGTTCGATTGTACGCCGACCAGCATGACCACACCTGAATCAGCAGCTTTGATCATCGCTGCTAGATGGTTAGGACGAATGTGCGTATTGGTTTCGTCGAGGGCGTAGATGTCAATGTCGACGTCACCACCGAGGACCGCTCGCTCACCGCAATCCTTGGCCAAGCCATATAGCGAAGCGAGCGAATTCGATGGGATCGGCGAGCGCATCCATTGAATGACGTAGCCATCATCGTCGTAGTGTGATGGCTTGACTAGCACGAGGCAAAAATGTCTCCGCGCACCTGTCCCAGCGCCTGTTGCCGCCCCCATGTCAACTCTCCCTTAGGCTAACGCTACTAAATGTACTCCTAAATGCAGAGCGGACTCAAGTGGTCGTCGCAACATCTTGATGAAGGAGGTGGCGATGAAGGGGCACGGGCGACGTTCGGATCGATGCGGGCGGCCACCATTGGCGTCGCCAGGTCGACCTCCGGTGGCAGGACGAGATGAGCGGCCACGGTTCTGGGCGGCGATCGCCGTAGGCATGGCGAGTGAGGACGCTGCAATCCATGCCGGTGTATCACCCGCGGTAGGAGCAAGATGGTTCCGGAAGGCAGGGGGGATGCCACCCACGATGTTTGGACCATCAGCGAAGCCACTATCCGGCCGGTACTTGTCCTTGTCGGAGCGGGAGGAAATTGCGCTTCTTCGCGCGCAAGGCTATTCAAGGCGAGAAGTCGCTCGCAGGTTCGGGCGGGCAGCTTCGACGGTCTCCCGAGAATTGCGTCGCAATGCTGCTACTCGGAGCGGCGGTCTTGAGTTACCGCGCGACAACGGCGCAATGGCATGCCGAGCGATCTGCTCGCCGCCCAAAGCAGGCGAAGCTTGTGCTCAACGTGGCATTGCGAACCTATGTAGGAGAACGGCTGGCTGGCGTCGTCGTGGCTCCCAATGGGACTCTTGTGCCCGGCCCAGCTGTGTTCTGGAAAGGCTGTATGTACCGAAAACCTAAACCCGAACATACTGGTGGTGAAGCCCGCCAAGGATAGCGCGTGACGCAATGTTTCCGGCTGGCCGAACGGCGCGATACGCGGGTGCATCTTTGTCCAA
>JARRNI010000795.1:510-4076 GCA_037385125.1 Pseudolabrys sp. | reverse complement strand
CCTACTCGCCACGCCGGGTACTGCACATGGCATAACGTATATGATGCAGGATCTGGGTAGAGTGTACGTTCGCTATATCAATCGTACCTATCATCGTACAGGAACGTTGTGGGAAGGCCGTTTCAAATCCTGTCTGGTGGATAGCGAGGCCTATTTGCTGGCCTGTATGCGTTATATCGAATTGAATCCCGTGCGGGCCAGAATGGTTTTGCACCCAGGTGAATATCGTTGGTCTAGCTATGCCCGCAATGCGAATGACCGAGATGATGATCTAATATGCCCGCATCCTACTTACAGCGGGTTAGGAATAGATCGGGAAGGGCGTCAACGGGCGTATCGAGAGCTGTTTCGGGCACATATGGAGCCTGACTTGATTCATGTGATACGTGGCACGCTAAACCAGGAGTTGGTTTTGGGGCGAGATGATTTCAAGGATAAGATTGAGCAGATGGCGAAACGCCAGACGAGAGCAGGACAACCCGGGCGGCCGCGAGCGGAAGAGAATTGTGCAATTTATTATAGCGAAAACTGCGATCTGACCCCAGTTAATTCCGCGATCTGACCCCAGTTATCTGCCAGTTAATTAGAATTGATTCCCAGTCTCTTGCATGGTCGGACTGGGGCCGTACGTGGAGAAAAAATGCGGGTGAATTTCAAGCGATAGAGGTAGAATTCAGAGAAAACTTGGGGAGATGGGACGGCGAAATGGTGCGCCACTGGCGGCAAGCTACTCTGGGCGTGGTCAAAAAGGGCGTCTATTCTTCTTCTACTTGGCAAATACTCGGCAAAAAGGAGAATCTATATGCATGTATCGGCACCACAACCTCGGTTCGACGGCCTCCCGATCTTCTTCAATATCGATTCCTCGGTGGGTGCGAACGCGCAGAACTCCAATTTCGCCGATATCACGCTGGTGCAGTTCCTGATTCGCAAGAGCGCCGAACGGGATGCCGGAACAATCACGCTCGACCGTAGAGCCCGGATGTTGAAGGTCGTGCCCGATGGCAGGGTGGGCCCGCTCACCATCGACGGCATCCGGGCGGTCCAGGAGACGATGAGGGACAAGAATCCCGCAACCGTCGTGGATGGCCGGGTCAGTCCCGCGAGGGGCTATCGTTACGGGGCCGGAGTCTTCACCATCGTAAGCATCAATACGGCGAATCGGACCCGCTATCCGGAATTCTGGCCATGCCTCCACCACTTCCCCGGCTGCCCGGCGATTCTGAAGATGGAATCTGCGAAGTCACTGTGAGCTGCGGGTTCCGATGTCGGGAGGGCGATTCAGGTGGCCGCGGTGTATTGCTGGTCGTAATGGGCAGCTCCCGGCGGACGCCGCACTGAGCTCGCCAGATCCAATCCTCAATGTTGCCTGCCTATGAGACTCACGCTCCGCAATGCGTGGCTCGTCGTGCTAAATTGGAAGCTGAGAAGAATGGGCCCGGCGTGGTAGGTCACATTGACCGTGCCGTCCAGGTTTACACCGATGCGACTCGGTTCACCGGATCGTCGAAGATCCGGGTCGTCCTCGCCGATGGATGACTCGCTGTCGACGTAGGATACCAACAAGGTGGAAGGCTCGCTCTTGCCCAGCCGCAGATCGATGTCCGTGTCGAATGCTCTAGTCGGCCCCAACGACGTGTTACGTGGCATTTGATCAGACCGTGGGTAATACTCATTCGGGTTAGAGAGAATCTATAAAATTCGCGCTTGCTATTGCAATATCGGGCGGATAGATTTACATGCTGTTGCCGGCGCATTAACCGAAAATTCGAACCATACTGCAGACAATTGGTATCAGGTGCAGACTGGGTTAAAAACCACATCTGCTGCAAGCGTTATCCGGAAACCGTAGTTTGCTGATGAGGGGTCATAAAAAAGATTACATGGTGACCGCAAGCGCGAAAGTTATTCCAGCAGTTGTCCAGCAGCACGCCGAGGAAGCGGCACACCTGCGCAATGTGCGTTCGATTCTAACGTCAGCGCCGCACGTGAAGCTGCTGCACCTGCGGCGACTGGACGATCGTATCGCGGCGCACCTCGACGGACTGGCGGTAGCGGGGGAGTTCGGTTCTAATCTGTGTGAGGCGGCCCTAGAGACCCCGGGTGTCGGCGAGGTATTCGCGGCGACGGTGCGGGCGATCGAGGAAAAGGACGAAGGGCGGCTGGATAAATTGTTTGCTCTGGTGGGCGCTGCGCCGGACGCGCTGCCGGGTTTGATTTCCGCTTTTGGGTGGGTGCCCGCCTCGGTTGCGTGCCCGCGCCTTGCAGTCAGCTGGCGAGCTGGGTCGGCGCGATCTGCTGCCGGGCTGCGGGAGGGGGTTGCAGGATCAGGATCCGGCGTGCCGCTTCTGGGCAGCGCGGTCAGCAGTGCTTTTGGGGAACCGGGAGCAGGCGGTCAAGATTTTGGAGGGCTTCGTGCTGTTGCCAAATCCATTCCGGGGGCGTGCATTGGGCTTGCTGTTGAAGGTGATCGATTTGCCCGGCGCCCGACAGTTGCTCAAGAACCTCGCCCAGGAGCCGGCCGCCAAGCGGTTATTGATACAGGGGACAGGGATGACCGGGGATCCACAATATCTGCCCTGGCTGATTGCCCAGATGGCCGATGACACGCTCACTCGCCTGGCGGGCGAGTCGTTCTCCATGATCACTGGCCTGGATCCGGCCTTTCTCGACCTGGAGCGTAAGCCGCTGGAGCAGGTCGAGACTGGGCCCAGCGAAGACCCCAACGACGACAACGTGGAAATGGATCCCGACGACAGCCTGCCGTGGCCGGACGCGACCAAGATCCAGGCGTGGTGGCAGGCAAACCAGGCCCATTGTCAACAGGGCGTACGCTATTTTATGGGCGAGCGGCTAAGCGTCCCTCATTGCCGGACAGTCCTGCGCGAGGGATTTCAGCGCCAGCGCCTGGCAGCGGCGGATTACCTGTGTTTGCTCGAGCCAGGTGCCCCTTTATTCAATGTTAAGGCCCCCGCCTGGCGCCAGCTGGACAAGATGGCGTAGTTGCAAACATGTATGCCAAGTACATCCTTGCCGTTCTGTCCATTGTCTTTCTGGTCCTTGCCGGTGTCCGCTGGCGGCGGGATGGCGGCCGTCTGGGCCCCCAAAGTCGCACCTGGCTGATCGTCGGCGTGATCTTCGCTCTTGTGGCCGCGCTGATTTGGCGTTGATCAGCGCGACCATGGCTCAAATGGGTGGCCGAACGGGATTTACGGTGGCCTCTTTGCCTGAGATGACAAATCCGCCGGAATTGTCTATGGTGCAGACTATTTATATATTTTTTAGAAGGCCCCGGCCTTCAAACTAGACGTACCTAATAGCATCCAAGGAAAACGCTGCTATGCCGCCTGGACACGCCCCCGGTCCGACCGGTGATGCTCACCACAACACCGTCAAGATAGACAGCGGGACGCTCGCGCGCACCAAATCGCCCAAGCCCGGGCCGATCGGGTTGCCGGTAACGCAGCTGGCCGCGAAAACGACTGCCGCTTCCCCCGGCCCGCAGATCGTCGCTTTTGCCCAGGCGAACCTGGGACAGACCGTGGGTGACGGGCAGTGTTTCGCGT
>JARRNI010000795.1:0-498 GCA_037385125.1 Pseudolabrys sp. | reverse complement strand
GATGATGCGCTGCATCACGCCGGCTGTAAGAGCGCGGCGGACTTCGCTCCCAATCACCATTTGGGACCACATGACGACTATGTGTGGGGCACGAGCCTCGGACACCTTTCGGACCTGCGGCCGGGAGACATAATACAGCTCCGCAATTACAGGTTTGAGCTCAAAACAACCGATGCGGACGGCAATTGGTCCGAACAGACCGGCTCGCGCGGTGCTCCCGATCATACTGCCATCGTTGAGCACGTCGACGGTCACGGCGCAGTGACGGTACTCGAGCAGAATGTAGACGGGGGGCCGGTCGAGGAACATCAGTTGTATTTCTCCAATCTCGACACCGACAGTGACGGCACGCATACGACCGTCACGGTCCACGGCCGGTTCTGGTTTTATCGTCCGCAGCGTCACTCTCACTGACTCTACACCGCCGCCAGAGCGGTGCGAATCTCGGCCTTAGGGTGCATCGTCACAAGGGAGCGTGGGACTCAATGATCCTGATTG
>JARRNI010000794.1:0-2590 GCA_037385125.1 Pseudolabrys sp. | reverse complement strand
GAATGCACGGACCGGAACACGGCGTTGATCGTATCGTCCGAGCCGCCGCCTTCGCGAAGGTCGGTGAGGCCGCTCTCGATCTGCTGGAGCGCCTCGCTGCATTCTTCGAAGAAGGTCTGCTTCAGCTGGTCCAAGCTCGTCATGACGCAAGCGCCTTCGGCACGTTTCGGTTCCGGGGGTGCGGCCTTCTAGGGTGAGACCTTGTTGATTGTCGCGATCAGCCGCTCGGGATCGAACGGCTTGACCATCCATCCGGTTGCGCCGGCCTCACGGGCGACATTGCGCTTTTCGGCTTCGCTCTCGGTGGTCAGCACCAGCACCGGCGTGCTCTTCAGCTCCGCCGAGCCGCGCATGTGGCGGATGACGCCGTAGCCGTCCATTTTCGGCATGTTGATGTCGGTGATGACGAGGTCGACGCGCTCCTTGTCCAGCATGGCGACGCCGTCCTGCCCATCGACCGCCTGCAGCACCTCGAAGCCGGCTTCCGAGAGCGTGAGATTGAGCATGTCGCGGATGGTCTTCGAATCGTCGATTGTCAGGATTCGCTTGGTCATGCCGGCCTCGTCCGGTTGCATGTCGGGAGTAATGGCAATTTCGTCCGCGCCGGCTTCTGCCGCCGGCTCATCCATCACTAACGCCTCGGAAGGGTTATCGATCGCTATCCCCGGATTGCCCTTGAGCACAGCCAGAATGATCTGCATGCAGGGCAGCTTCATCACGTCGACGCCGTAAGCGTCGATCGTCGCGCCGGTTGTCTCTGCCTGGCGCATGGCATCGAGAAAGCTTTCGGAAGCCGCGAGATCGAGCACGGCCGGCAACCGGAGCTGGGAGTTAGCGTCGCCTTGCATGGTCAAAGTCTCTGCCTCTCGAACTGGCGTTTAGGCGGCATCGGTGGACGCGCCCGCATGGCCGGAACGCGGCGCGCTCTCGCCCGCGCAGGCATCCAGGATGGCGGACGCCATCTGCTCCAAGGGAAATTGCTGCATCACCGCGCCGTTTTCGAAAGCCGCGCGCGGCATGCCGTAAATCAAGGACGACTCTTCGTCCTGGCCGAGGGTGACCGCGCCGCTTTTGCGCAGTTCGAGCATGCCCGAAGCGCCGTCCTTGCCCATGCCGGTAAGAATGGCGGCGACGGCGCTGTCGCCGGCAATACGCGCCGCCGACCGGAACAGCACGTCAACCGAAGGCCGGTGGCCCGAAACCGGCGCGTCCTCGGAAAGCAGGCAACGGTTCTTCCCGCCTTGCCGGCCGAGCAGCAGGTGGTGGGAACCGGGCGCGATGTAGACGTGGCCCGGCTCGATCGGCTCGTCATGCACCGCTTCGGAAACCGTCATCGGGCATTCGCGGTTGAGGCGCTGGGCGAAGGCTGCGGTGAAGCGCGGCGGCATGTGCTGGGTGACGAGTATGGGCGGGCAGTCGGCCGGAATGCCCATCAAGAGCACCTTGAGCGCCTCGACGCCGCCGGTGGAGGCGCCGACCACGACGATCGTTCCGGCGGCATGGGCGCGCGCCGGCTGGTGGAGATGGGGACGCGGCGCGGGGCGATTGCGGCGCAGCCCGACGCGCGTGCGCGCGGCAGCCTTCACCTTGGCCTGCAATTCGGCCGCCAAGCCGTCGCGGACGGCGGCAAGATCGGCCGGCTTGGCCACGAAGTCCACCGCGCCGATCTCGAGCGCCTCCAGCGTCACCTCCGTGCCCGCCTGCGTCAGCGTCGACACCATGACCACCGGCGTCGGCCGCAGCGTCATGATCTTGCGCAGGAAGGTCAGGCCGTCCATGTGCGGCATCTCGACGTCGAGCGTGACGACGTCCGGATTCAGCGCCTTGATGCGCTCGCGCGCGATATGGGGGTCGGACGCGGTGCCGACTACCTCGATGCCGGGATCCTCCGACAGCAGGGTCGACAGCAGCTGCCGCATGACCGCCGAGTCGTCCACGACAAGCGCCCGTACCGGCGCACCTGGTCTTGTCATCAGTCGTCTCCGAACAGCTCGATATCGCCAAACGTCTTCTTCTCGGCCTGCAGCCGTTTCGAGTAATCGGTCTCTTCGCGCCGGACGACGTAGCTCTCGCCCAGGCCGAGCAGGCGGCGTACGACGCGGCCGGTGGCCGGGTAATAGTGGATGCGGCGCGGATGCGATCCGCCCAGATCCTGGGCAGCGCAGCGCAGGCCCTCGGCCTGCAGGTAACGCAGCACGAATTCCGCGTTGTCGGTGCCGACCGCGTTACTGGAATCGGTCACGTTGCCGCCGCCGAATACCTTGATCTCCAGCCGCTCGCGCTGACAGCCGGACTTGATGAGCTCGTTGATCAGCTTCTCCATGGCGAAGTTGCCGAAGCGCGCCGAGCGCAGGTCGTTGCCCCATCCGCCGGAAGTGTGCTCGGCCAGCATGAAATGGTTCATGCCGCCGACGCCGGCGACCGGATCGCGAATGCAGGCGGAGACGCACGAGCCGAGCACGGTGACGATCATCTCGTCGGTCTTCCGCGTGGCGTAGAACTCGCCCGGGAACACCTTGACCATCCAGATTCCGTTGGCCGCGTCGAAGACGCGCCGCCCGGCAACCGCTTGCGGCTCTCCCGCGCAGCC
>JARRNI010000793.1:0-3493 GCA_037385125.1 Pseudolabrys sp. | reverse complement strand
CCGGCAAAAGTTGCGGCCGCCACCGAAGCCCGGCGCAAGCGCCAGGAGGCGGCGAGCGCCGATGTCAGATGGGTCGCCTCGGTACGTCAGGCGCTGCTGCACGCGCCGGCCGATCACGCCGAAGAACCGGCGATGCCGGCGCGGGCCGCCGCGCGCGCACCGGCGCCGCGCCTCCACCCAGTGCGGAACGCCCATGCGGCCGCGATGTCGTTGGCGCCGCCGGCCAATGCCCCGTCGGCTGTGGCGGCGCCGCAGCGGGCAGCGCCCGCTTTACCGCCCGCGGGCGCGGTCGCAAACGTGCCGGCACAAACCGCCGATCATCCGGTTCCGCCCGCGCCGATCCCCGACAGTGCGCCGCCGCCGCAAGCGGCGGCTGCCGTCCCGGCGGCCGAGCCTCAGCATTCCGGTATCCGCGACGCCATCGCGGACATCCCGCTGCTCGGTCACCTCATCGGAAAATAGCGGCTCAGGGCCGGCCTGCGGTGGGCTGCCAGCTCGCCACCGTTTCCAGGTCCGCCTCCACCTGCCAGCGGCCGTTCTTGCCGGGCAGGCGCTCGGCTTGCGCAAGACGCGCGAGGAAACCCCGGCGCGGGATTTCGCGGAAGCCCATGTCGTGGCAGGTCGGTGTCATCAGCTTGCCGTCGTTGAAGGCAAAGCCCCAATGGGCGAGATGCCAATTGAGCGCGGCAAAGCCGATTTTGGACGTGTTGCTCTCGCGCGAGAACTGACTCTCGGTCATGAATGCCGCGCCCACCGCCACGCCATAGCCGCCGCCGGCCAGTTCGCCGCGCTCGTTCCACACCTCGAAGGAATGGGCGAAGCCGGCGTCGAACAGCTCGGCATAGGCACGCATGATGCGCGGCGTGATCCAGGTGAGATGCCAGCGGCCGGCGCGGTGGCCGGCACAGGCCGCGATGACGGCCTCGAAATCGCGGTCGAAGGTCACCGTATAGCGGCCCTGCCGCATCTGCCGGCGCAGCCGCTTGGCGATGTGGAATTGGTCGAAGAGCAGCAGCGAGCGGTTGGGCGGCGACCACCACTTCAGGGGCCCCAGATGGGCAAACGGGTAGAGCCCGCGCCGATAGGCGGCCAGCAGCGTCGGCAGCGAGAAATCATGCACGATGCCAGCGAGGCCGGGCGGCCGGTGGAACGCGGCCTTCGGGTCGGGCAGGGCGTAGTCCGGCGCCAGCAGTTCGCGGGCGCAGAGCCGCAGCAGGTTCGGCACGCCGCTGACGCGCTTGGGCGCGAGCGCCCAGGCGAGCCCCAGTGCCCAGCGCTCCAGCATGGCTGGGACCGGCTCGCGGAACAGCGTGGCGCGGGCCGTCGTTCCGGAGGGGGCGGCAGCCATGCCTATGCGCTGGGTCTCAAACGCCATCAAAAACTCCGCGGGCTGTGCAAAAGGCCGGTCTGGACCCCATTTCTAAGCACGTTCGGGGCTAACATGGGGTTACCCGAAAGCCCCGTTGACGCTTGACCCGGAACCCGCGATGCCCGCACAAAACCACCCCGACCGGCCCTTTGAACCCGATCCCGTTCGGGCGCCGGCGCCCGCCATGCACGACAGAATCCTCATCGTCGATTTCGGCTCCCAGGTCACCCAGCTCATCGCGCGCCGGGTGCGCGAGGAGAAGGTCTATTGCGAGATCGTGCCCTATCAGAAGGCCGAAGCAGCCTTCGCCGCGATGAAACCGCGAGTTCGGCCGCGCCGAGGTCGAGGTCGTGGCCGACGGCCCGCTGCTGGAAGGCGTCTGGGAGAAGGGCCAGAAATATCCCGTGTGGATGAGCCACGGCGACCGCGTCACCGAGCTGCCGCCCGGCTTCCACGTGCTCGGCACTTCGCCCAACGCGCCCATCGCCATGATCGGCGACGACGAACGCCGGTTCTACGCCACCCAGTTCCATCTCGAAGTCATGCACACGCCGCACGGCGCGGCGCTCTTGCGCAATTTCGTGCGCAAGGTGGCCGGCTGCAAAGGCGACTGGACCATGCGCGCCTTCAGGCAGGAAGCGATCGAAAAGATCCGCGCTCAGGTCGGCGAGGGCAGGGTGATCTGCGGCCTGTCGGGCGGCGTCGACTCTTCGGTCGCGGCGGTGCTGCTCCACGAGACGATCGGCGAGCAGCTCACCTGCGTGCTGGTCGATACCGGCATGCTGCGGCTGGGCGAGGCGCAGAAGGTGGTGGCGCTGTTCCGCGATAGCTACAACATCCCGCTGGTGCATGTGGACGCCGCGGACACTTTCCTGAAGGCGCTCGATGGGGTCGACGAGCCCGAGTGCAAGCGCAAGATCATCGGCGGCCTGTTCATCGACGTGTTCGAGCAGGAGGCCAAGAAGATCGGCGGCGCTGATTTCCTGGCGCAGGGCACGCTCTATCCGGACGTGATCGAGAGCGTGTCGGTGACTGGCGGGCCGTCGGTCACCATCAAGTCGCATCACAATGTCGGCGGCCTGCCCGAGCGCATGCACATGAAGCTGGTCGAGCCGTTGCGCGAACTATTCAAGGACGAGGTGCGCGCGCTCGGCCGCGAGCTCGGCCTGCCGGAAATTTTCGTCGGCCGCCATCCGTTTCCCGGGCCCGGTCTCGCCATCCGCTGCCCGGGCGCGGTCACGCGCGAGAAGCTCGATATCCTCCGACTCGCCGACGAAATCTTCATCGAGGAAATTCGCCGCACCGGCCAATATGATGACATCTGGCAGGCTTTCGCCGTGCTGCTGCCGGTGAAGACGGTCGGCGTCATGGGCGATCACCGCACCTACGAATACGTGGTGGCCTTGCGCGCGGTGACCTCGACCGACGGCATGACGGCGGACTTCTACCAGTTCGACATGGATTTCCTGGGGCTCGTGGCGACGCGCCTAATCAACGAAGTCAAGGGCGTCAACCGCGTGGTCTATGACGTGACGAGCAAGCCGCCCGGGACGATCGAGTGGGAATGATTCAGGCCGTGCCAGGGATATCCCGCAATGCGTGTTGCGGTCAGCATTGCACCGACTGAAATGACGGCCAGAACTCCGAACGCGATCTGATAAGCCGTCACCGACGCGGAGCCGCCGAACTGTTCAATGACAGCGACCATGGCGATTGCACCCAATGCGCCTCCCAAGCGCTGACCAATATTGATCAAAGTCGCGGCGTCACCGGTTCCAGCCTCGTCAACTGCATTATAGGCGGCCGTAATCGCGGGCATCTGTGCCAAAGCCAGCGCCGCTCCGCGTGCAGCGAGAAGAATGACGACGGCCGCAAAGGCGAGTGGCACTGGGGAGACGAAAGGGATTGTTGTCAAAATCAGCAATCCTCCTCCGGCGAGAGATATCCTTCTCGGTCCATATCGATCCGTCAACGCTCCCGCTACTGGCAGAATAATGGCGGAGCCAAGCCCCATAGCCATGAGCATAAGGCCGGCTTCAGTTGGCGTTTGTCCCAGGCTGCGTTGTAAAAATAACGGCAGAAGGAGCAATCCGCCGTACATGGCGGCGCCGGTCAATCCGGCGG
>JARRNI010000792.1:0-2860 GCA_037385125.1 Pseudolabrys sp. | reverse complement strand
TCTCGGACGATTGCGGTGGAATGAACAACCAAGCAAGATCCAAAAAGCGCCGGTCTTACTTGACCTCACGAGGTTAGGTTGGGGGAAAGGAGAACCATGCCTTCTTGCAGGCCTGGGCGTCTTCGTTCCAGCCGGGCGGGACGCTCGAGCATTTGCGCTCTTGGTGCGATCGGCAGTCGGCCGCGACGTCCTCTTCAGTTGCCGCGCGCTTGTTGGAAATCGGGTGGAACGTGGATGTACGCGATGCGGCGCGGCGCCTACTCAGCCATACTCATTCAAGCGCTCACTAGCGATTAAGGAGGGGACCAAAGACACGCATTGCAACGCGCACGGAGAAGACAGGGTGCGACCTACGCAACGTGCCGCACCCCGTCTTCACGACACACCACCCACTTGGGGAGTGGGTGCGGATGAGGGGATCATCGGCTGCGTGTCGCTCGTGCATTTTGCTATAGCCTACACGTATCGCGGCGGCTCCATGCTACCGTTTTGTTCAATAGCAACCGAGTGTAGCTGAACCGCAACATCGTAGCCGCGCAAGCCGCACCGCCGATTGAAATCACTAATTGTTAAAACGGACATCAGACGCGAGAGCGATCTCGTGCGACAGCTGGCGAAATTAGCCGCAGTCACGACTGCATGACCTACCGCCGACGCTTATCTGGCTGCGGGAGTTCCTTCGACCAACCAAGGTATCGGTCAAATATGGGTGCCGGGGGCCCTCTTGAGCATCGAGACCGACCTTGACGACGCTATGAGCCTTGTGGATCTTGCTCTCACATTGCCTGGATCAGTATCACGATCAGCCTCTTTCCGCCGTTACTCAGTATCGAGGTATTGGGATCCAGTATCGGCACTAACGGTGTGCCATCTCGCTCTGCTAATGTCGGACACGACGACAAGGCGGTCGACTTCTCCTTTCAGAAACGCACGAAGGAACGCGGAATAGTTCTTGATGGAAACGCATCCGTTCGACTCGCCGCTTGCGCCTCGCATGTAGGTGTGCGCGAGCATACCGTCGCGACCATGCATACTGCGCTCGCCGATAGGAACGAGACGAATCGCTCGAACTTTATGGAAGAGCTTCTTTCGAAGCGTGAGCTTATAGACATTAGGAGGCGTCGGCCCTCGATTCTTGACCGCGGCGTAACGGGGGTCGTCCAGCTTGTTGCCAAGGCCTGAGTGCGCCTCGAGCGCTTGCCCGTTGGGCATATAGACTGTGTGCCTCGCGATATCATAGATCGCCGTATGGCTGTAGCGCGCAGGTAGCGGAGCCGCGCCGTTTTTGTGCAATGCTGACGACTGGTACGGCGGGAGATACGGAGCAATCCGCGTCTGTTCTACCGGCGGCTGTGCGGCGTGCGGTGCGGCATTTACGGGCGGCGGAGTTGGCGCTTGCAGGTCGAGGTCTTGCCGAGTTGCGCGACCGACCAGGGTCGCGGCCACATTGTTGACGTCAGTATCCTTCGAAGAGAAGTGATTTGTGAACGCAAGTTCGGCCGGCTCAGTCGGCGCCTTTACACGAGGAACGGGCCTTGTAGAGAAAACGGTTGACCACGCGGTCGCTGCAGTGAGGGCGAAGCCTATGGCGAGGCCGCCAAGAAAAACGCGAGTAACCTGCCGATATTTGTAGCGAGAGGATGTGCGATCGCGAGAGGTGTCCGGCGGCATGATCGTCGCATTTGCGACGTTCGCCGGAATCAACGGTTGTTTGCACGCGCGGCCTGCCAAATGCGGAGCATAGCGGCTCGCGCCTGCATGATGGTGAACCTGCTTACTATGGGCTACATCAAACGACATGGTTTCCTAGCCCAGTACCCAAAAACAATTATAGGCCGAAAAATGGGCGAATCGGCTAAGAACATAGTCTTAGCCCAAGTGGGACGCGAACGCCCAAATCAAATCAGTCAAGCCCTAATGCGCGGCCTACGTTTTGCTCGAACAATTGATAGGGTAAATGCAATCTACAGTTGTAATTAATTATGCTTAGCGCATTTTGGGAGTCTTAGTGGTTTCGGAAAGCGCATGACGCCAGGCTCAAAGGGCTCGTGAATAACGTCTTAGGTCGCGGCCCGATTGACATGAGCACCCGACCTAAAAACCGCGGGCTTTTCGGACAACCAGTGTCTCACTCGGGCTCTCACGATTACCCGACCTCGACAACATTGTGATGTCCTCGCAATCGTAGAAGGCGAGCCGTTCAAGTGATCCTCGTGGATCGAGGCTTCCGCAAATGATGTCGACGTTCGCGTTGCTGGTGATTTTTGGCGTAACCATTTATGCATCAGAGCGTAACCATTCGCGTAACCAGCGGGGCAGGAGCACGGCCGGACCATCCCATTAGAAGAGGTCCCAACTGCCCACCGAATGCGAAGACTGCGGGATCTGATTCGGCGGATGAGCCAGGGAAATCCGCTTTGGGGCGCATCCCGCGTCCACGGCGAACTGTTGATGCTGGGCTTTAAGGTGGCCCACTCGACAGTGTCGAGATACACGAAGCGTGGCCGACGGCCTCCGTCCCCCAGCTGGAAGACGTTTCTGCACAATCACGCACTGTAATTGCAGCGGTCGACTCGTGCAAGATTCCGACGGTGACGTTTGAACGGCTATTCGTCTTGCTGGTCGTTGGCTATGACCGACGACGGCTGCTATGGATTAAGGTGACCAAGCGTCCGACGGCGGGATGGTTGGCTCGCCAAATCACCGAGGCGTTTCCTTGGCCTACGGTGCCGAGATAACTAATACCAACGGTCATAGAGACTGACTGATGTGTGCCCAGTCTCGCAAACCGATTGCTGTTATTGTTTGCGGTTGAGCAATGAGCTTTTGCCAAGCGTCGCAAGCTGCATCGATGATTGCG
>JARRNI010000791.1:0-5073 GCA_037385125.1 Pseudolabrys sp. | reverse complement strand
TCAAGGGCCAGGCGACCGAGATTGTCGATGTCGGTCACTTCCTGCCGCTCGCCTTCGAGGACTGGTTCCGCCGCAAGGAGCAGGCGAGCCCGGCGCGCCGCCGCACGGTGCTGCTGATCGACGACTCGCCGTTCTTCCGCAACATGCTGGTGCCGGTGCTGCAGGCCGCCGGCTATGCGGTGACACCCGCCGGCTCCGCGCTTGAGGCGCTGGAGATGCTGAAGCAGGGCTTAGCCTTCGACGTCGCCGTCACCGACATCGAGATGCCGGAGATGGACGGCTTCGCCTTCGCCGAGGCCGTGCGCGCCGACGCGGCAACCGCCGATCTGCCGGTGATCGCGCTGTCCTCGGTGGTTTCCGCCGAGGCGGTCGAGCGGGGGCGCCGCGCCGGCTTCTACGACGTCGTCGCCAAGTTCGATCGTCAGGGGCTGATCGCCGCCTTGAAGGAGCAGACCGACCTCGGTCGTGCCGCGTGAGAACCAATGAGCAACGCGCCTAGCCAGAACCTGAAGGAATACGTCACCGCCGTGATCGGCGGGCAGCTTTTCGGGCTGCCGATCCTGCACGTGCAGGACGTGTTTTTGCCGGAGCGGCTGACGCGGGTGCCGCTGGCGCCGAGCGAGGTCGCCGGCGTGCTCAATCTGCGCGGCCGCATCGTCACGCTGATCGACCTGCGCGGCCTGCTCGGCCTCGGCGCGCGCGGCGCGGACGAAGCCGCCATGGCGATCGGCGTGGAGACGCGCGGGGAGTCCTACGGCCTGCTGATCGACAGCGTGGGCGAGGTGCACAAGCTGGACGAGGCCGGCCGTGAGCCGCCGCCGGTCAATCTCGATCCGCGGCTGGCGCGCGTCTGCGCCGGCATTCACCGGCTGGACGGGCAGCTCTTGGTCATCTTGGACGTCGAGCGCGTGCTCGACGCCGCCCCGATGGCCGCATGACGGAAACCCCAATGAATGAAACGGCTTGAGGGCCAGAACAGCGAGGACCTGTGATGAAAACCTGTTTGGTGGTCGACGACTCCAGCGTCATCCGCAAAGTCGCCCGCCGGATTCTCGAAGGGCTCGATTTCGAGATCGTGGAAGCGGAAGACGGCGAGCAGGCGCTCGACGTCTGCCGCCGCAACATGCCCGACGCGGTCCTGCTCGACTGGAACATGCCGAAGATGGACGGCTACGAGTTCCTGCGCTTGTTGCGCAAGCTGCCGGGCGGCGACGCGCCCAAAGTGGTGTTCTGCACCACCGAGAACGACGTGGCACACATCGCGCGCGCGCTGCACGCCGGCGCCAACGAATACATCATGAAGCCGTTCGACAAGGAGATCGTCGAAGCCAAGTTTCAGGAGGTCGGGCTGATCTGAGAACCGCCGCCGCGCGGCTCGGCAACAAGCAACAATAAGCAAAGGCAAAAAGCCCGATGAACATCGCCGTCGCACCGCATGCCGCCGCCGCCAGCGGACGGCGCATCCGCGTCATGATCGTGGACGACGCCGTGGTCGTGCGCGGCCTGTTCTCGCGCTGGATCCAGGAAGAGCGCGATCTCGAAGTGGTCGCCTCGCTGCGCACCGGGCGCGAGGCGGTCGACCAGCTCGAGCGCGCCGACCCCGACGTGGTGGTGCTCGACGTCGACATGCCCGAGCTCGACGGGCTGGCGGCGCTGCCCCTGCTGCTGGAGAAGCGGCGCGACCTCGTCGTCATCATGGCGTCGACGCTGACCCGGCGCAACGCCGACATATCCTTGCGCGCGCTCACCCTCGGCGCCACCGACTATATCCCCAAGCCCGCCAGCAACCGCGAGGTCACCGGCGCCTCCGCTTTCCGCCGCGACTATTTGCCGATCAGCCCGTTCCGCGGGCGCTGGCGCTCCGGCCTAAGCCCTTGACGCCGCCGCGGGTGCTGCTGATCGGCGCCTCCACCGGCGGTCCGCAGGCGCTCAACGCCGTGCTCGCCGGCCTCGCCGGCGTGATCGCGCGCGCGCCGGTGCTGATCACCCAGCACATGCCGCCCACCTTCACCACCATCCTGGCCGAGCACCTTCAGCGCGTCGCCCAATGCCCGGTGCCCGAGGGCCGCGACGGCGAGCCGGTCAACGCCGGCTGCATCTATATCGCCCCCGGCGGCCGCCACATGAAGGTCGCCCGCCGCGACACCGGCAGCGCGGCGATCGAGATCGACGACGGCCCGCCGGTCAATTTCTGCAAGCCGGCGGTCGACCCGCTGTTTGCCTCCGCGGCGCAGGTGTGGGGCGGCAAGGCGCTCGGCCTGGTGTTGACCGGCATGGGCGCCGACGGGCTCAACGGCGGCAAGGCGCTGGTCGCCGCCGGCGGCCACCTGATCGCCCAGGACGAGGCTTCCAGCGTGGTCTGGGGCATGCCCGGCCAGGTCGCGCATGCCGGGCTTTGCTCGGCGGTGCTGCCGCTCAAGGAGATCGGCCCGCGCCTTGCCCGGCTGTTCGCCGGCGAGCGCGAAAGCGTCGGAGCGCGCCCATGACGCCGGAAGATTTCGACTGGCTGCGCCGCATGCTGAAGGAGCGCTCCGGCCTCGTGCTGGCGGCGGAGAAGCAGTACCTGGCCGAGAGCCGGCTGCTGCCGCTCGCGCGCAAGAACGGCATGACGACGCTGGCCGAGCTGGTCGGGCGCCTGAAGGCGCCGCAGGCCGCGCCGCTGCAGGCGGAGGTGGTCGACGCCATGACCACCAACGAGACCTTCTTCTTCCGCGACAAGATCCCGTTCGAGCATTTCCGCGACACCATCATGCCGGCGCTCATCGCCGCGCGCGCGCGCGAGAAGCGCATCCGCATTTGGTGCACCGCCGCCGCCACCGGCCAGGAGCCTTATTCGTTGGCGATGATCCTCGCCGCCATGGCGGAGCAAATGCAGGGCTTCAGCGTGCAGATGCTGGCGACCGACCTGTGCGGCGCGGTGGTCGCGCGCGCCAAGGCCGGCATCTACAGCCAGTTCGAGGTGCAGCGCGGCCTGCCGATCCAGCTTCTGGTCAAGCACTTCACGCAGACCGGCGAGCGCTGGCAGATCGCGCCGGAATTGCGCGCCATGGTGCAGTTCCGCACGCTCAACCTGCTCAACGACTTTTCGCCGCTCGGCATGTTCGACGTGGTGTTCTGCCGCAACGTGCTGATCTATTTCGACCAGCCGACCAAGACCGGCGTCTTGAACCGCATCGCGCGCCAGATGCCGCACGACGGCTATCTCCTGCTCGGCGCCGCCGAGACCGTGGTCGGGCTGACCGACGCGTTCAAGCCGGTGGCCGACAAGCGCGGGCTCTACGCACTGGGCGAGCCGGTCGCGCCGGCGCGCTTTGTCCCGCGCGCGCCCGCCGCGCTGCCGGTTGCGGCGAAAGCCTGACCTGCGCGAGGATGCGGCCGGCGACAGGCCGTGCTTTGCCGCCGCGGCGGCCCGCCTGAAATCCCGCAGCGATTGTGACGCGATGAACGACGACGCGCTGACCGCCAAGTTCCGCCCGCGGCTGGAGGCCGCGCTGGCCGCGCTCATCGCCGAGCAGGACGCCACGGCGCAGGAGCGCGCGCCGGTCGCGCTCGACCAGCAGAGCGTCGGGCGGCTGTCGCGCATGGACGCGATGCAGCAGCAGCAGATGGCGCTCGCTGCCGGCCGCCAGCGCGAGGCGCAGATCGCGCGCATCCGCAACGCGCTGGCGCGCATGGACGACGGCGAGTTCGGCGTCTGCCTGGAATGCGGCAACGACATCGCCGAGAAGCGGCTAAGATGAAAGTCCCAGTTTCCTCAAACCCCGATGGCGCCTATATTGTCGTCATGACCAAGCTGCTTCGTGACGCCATCAGGCAAGTCGAGCAATTGTCGGAAGGCGAGCAGGACGCCGCCGCCACGGCGATGCTCGATTACCTGGCGCACCGGCGCGACCTGCGTGTCTCCGACCGGGACCTGGCGGAAATCCGGCGCCGCCGCGCCGACCCGGACCGCAAACTGGTGTCGCATGACGAGGCGCGCGTGCGCATCAAGCGGCTGGGCGCGTGAAGCCTGTTTTCGACGATCGGGCACTGGCCGGCTTCACCTGTGGCCCGAGTAAATTGACGGTGCAATCGCAATAATAGCAGCGAATGCAAAATGGACTTGAATGAAGCATTACGGCACGCATTGGATGGGAATGCAGTGCTGTTCGTTGGAGCAGGTTTTTCTGCCGATGCCGAGACACGGCGACACCGAAAATGGCCGACGGGGTCGACGTTGGCAAAGCTACTTGCCGGCGAGCTAGGTCTATCTGGTGTTCCGACGTTAGATTTAGTATCAGAAATGTATCAAGAGCGCCGAGGGGGCGGCGCTCTTTCACCGAGATTCTAGACGTCGGTAGAAGCGATATCGTATCGCGATCACCGTTATTCGCCTCTCTGGCATTGAGGACATTTTGGGACAGCGGCGTCGTTTCAGACCTTCTGGCAGCTATTTTGGAGAGAGCTCTTCAGCTCAGGCCTGATGGTCAAATATACCGCAGTATCGCACGCGATTTAATGCGCTTCAGCATGCTCGTTCCAATTGTCCCACTTCAGGAGCGTGAGGCGCACCTCGTTTCTTACTACGAGCGGATAAAGAACTTTGAAGGTTGCGCACGTAATCCGTTTTTTTGGTTGCAATATGCAATTGCCAGAATTTCGATTGACGACTATCCGCTCGCGGAGCAATACCTCGATACGGCATACGCCCTAGCGTCACGATTCACGTGGTTTGATACCTACCAGCTTGACAACACGAAAGCTCGCCTCCTCTTGCAGCGTACCATACATGACAGGCCCCCTATAGCGGACGCATTTTCTGATTTTGTGAAGGCTAGCCAGATAATAAATACGCAGATGCGAGAACGCCGCCACGGTTACTACCCTTACCGAGTGGCGACCCTCTATGGTCGGTTTTGGGATGCTATTGCATCTAAATGGCCTGATGAACAACGCTCGATTATTCTAGGGGCCGTCAAAGCTGTTCAACGGCTGCTCCAGGGCGTGGATCGACACATAGTCGCTCACCCCGATGTGGTTAGGTGCAGTGAAGAAATCTCACGAATTCTATTTAGTGATAAAGGTGCGTTGCGC
>JARRNI010000790.1:595-2608 GCA_037385125.1 Pseudolabrys sp. | reverse complement strand
CGAACCGATCCGAGCCGGGAAGGCTTGCAACCACACGCTCCGGGAGCTGCGCCCATGGTCGAGACCGCCACCACCGAATTCTGGAAGGACATCGCGCCGATCGCCAAGGTGTTCCAGCTCAACGCCCTGCCGGAAGCCTATGTCGCCGACGCCGCCACCGAGGACGAGCGCTATTACGTGCCGTTCACCGAGACGGTGTCGTCGCGCCCCTTATGGATCTCGCCCACCCAGAACATGTGGTGCGACATCCTGATGGCGAAGAAGGCGGGGCTGGTGAACCGCCACTACCATCCGCGCCAGGTATTCGCCTATACGATCTCGGGCAAATGGGGCTATCTCGAGCACGATTGGACCGCCACCGCCGGCGATTTCGTCTACGAGACACCGGGCGAGGGACACACGCTGGTGGCCTTCGAGCACAAGGACCCGATGAAGGTCTTCTTCATCGTCAGCGGGCCGCTGATCTGGCTCGACGACAAGGGCGAGAGCGCCGGCTATTTCGACGTGTTCAACTACATCGAGATGTGCAAGACGCACTACGAGAAGGTCGGCCTGGGCGCGGCGATGATCGAGGGGTTGTTCCGGTGAAACCAAATCGATCGACGAGACCGCTCAATGAGCGGCGCTCAAGCGATCAAGAGCCGCATTCAGGATGACGAGACATGTCACGGCAGCGAACAACGTTATCGCATAGACGCCCATCAGCTGTCGCTCGTTGCAAATTATCGTCGCGTCTTTGCCGACATAGGACAGCATTTCTTTCATCACTTTTTCGCGTCTGGCCGGCGGCCAATCCCCGCGGGGTGGCGGCAAGCGTCCGTGATATCCCGACGAGCTTTTTACGAGGAAACACGGATACCGTAGGACGCTTCCCAAAGAGTACGGCCACAAGACAGCCGCCAGAACATTGCCACCCCAGAGACGGAAGTTCCAAAATCTTGTCCGCCACGTCACAGGGAATTGGGCCTTCAACGGAGACCGCTCTTGATGAGAGAGGGTGCGGTATAGAACGCCGCCCACGGCGACATAGAGTACAAGCACATCCTTGGCAGCGGCAGGAAGCCGCAGCGAAAAGTGCGAAAGCACATAGTCAACGGGCGGATGAAACGTCTTTTGGTATGCGGCCAGAATCCAGGCCAGCGCCTCGAATACCGAGATGTCCATCAGCCTGAATGTGAGATTGCACAATGCGACCAACGCCACGATCGTGCCGAGCACCGCAGCCCAACTCGAATACGCCGAACGAAATATTTCGGACCACTTGCGGAACGAAGAAAGCACCCCCGACCACCATCCCGCGGCTTTTCAAGCACGGCTGCGGGCTGGAGATTACCGCCTTCGTGGCCAGAATTCACCAAACCTAATGCAGGCGGAAATCCTCTGCGTGCCGGAAGTCGGACGGCTTAATGAGCTTGTGATGAGCGATCGTGACGGAGTGAAGCGGCCCCTCGATTTTCTGCTCCCAGAAGGACAGGAAGCGCTTGAGGGACGGAAATTGAGGGGACAAATCGTATTCCTGCCAGACGTAGGTCTGCAGAATGCTCCGATAGTCAGGGAGCCAGTAAAGGATATGCGCCGTGGTCAGGCCGTAGCCGTCGACCTGCCTGATGAAATCTTGCGAAACCATTCCAGCCCTCCGTCTCAAGTCGGACGACAAGTTTCCGATTCCGGCGCCTCTCATTGCAAGCCGAAATGGTAAACAAACTGTTTAAAATCAAGGCGTTAGTAGCCATCCCAGCCGCCTGCTAACAGCCCTGCCCGCCGGCGGTCCGGGCCCGGGCTGGGCTAACCCGAAGAGGGCCAATGCCGTTCCCGGCGCCGCGTTAACCATTGATCCAGCGGCGCTTTTCAAAATTGTTGGCACTCCGCGGAGATGAGTGCTAAAAAATCGGCCGAGCCCTCTTGCGCACCGAAAAAAGTCCACCCATCTCGGCGGCACCGGTGCTGGCAGGGGGTCCAGCCAGATACCAAAAAAACTAGCCTAACCAAAGCTTTAGGAGGACTGCCATGAAG
>JARRNI010000790.1:0-566 GCA_037385125.1 Pseudolabrys sp. | reverse complement strand
CGTCCGCTTCACGACCGCGTCGTCGTCAAGCGCCTCGATGCCGAGGAGAAAACCGCTTCCGGCATCATCATTCCCGACACCGCCAAAGAGAAGCCGAGCCAGGGCGAAGTCGTCGCCGTCGGCCCGGGCGGCCGTGACGAGACCGGTAAGCTCGTTCCGCTCGACGTCAAGGTCGGCGACACCGTGCTGTTCGGCAAGTGGTCGGGCACCGAGGTGAAGATCGACGGCCAGGAGTTCCTGATCATGAAGGAGTCCGACATCATGGGCGTGCTGGAAGTCACCGCCGCCAAGAAGAAAGCCGCTTAACGCGCGCCAACCCAGGAGCAAACCGAAATGTCTGCCAAAGAAGTCAAATTCTCGGTTGACGCGCGCGACCGCATGCTGCGCGGCGTCGACATCCTCGCCAATGCGGTGAAGGTCACGCTCGGCCCCAAGGGCCGCAACGTCGTGCTCGACAAGTCGTTCGGCGCCCCGCGCATCACCAAGGACGGCGTCACCGTCGCCAAGGAGATCGAGCTCGACGACAAGTTCGAGAACATGGGCGCGCAGATGGTGCGCGAGGTCGC
>JARRNI010000789.1:0-2793 GCA_037385125.1 Pseudolabrys sp. | reverse complement strand
CGACGCGGTGCACCAGGGCCTGCTGGCAGAAGCCGAGCCGCTCATCGCGCCTGCGATCGAGGAACTCGATCCGGCCGGCATGGTGCTGGTGCTCGACCAGATCACCGATCCGCACAATGTGGGCGCGATCATGCGCTCGGCCGCGGCCTTCGCGGTCAAGGCCATTGTCACCACCGCGCGTCATAGCCCGGAAGCCACCGGCGTGCTGGCCAAGGCGGCTTCCGGCGCGCTCGAAATGGTGCCGCTGGTCACTGTGCAGAACCTGGCGCGCGGGCTGGAGGGCCTGCGCGCGCGCGGCTTCCTGCTGGTCGGGCTCGATTCCAGCGGCGACACTGACCTCGCGGCACTCGAATTACGCGCGCCGCTGGCGCTGGTGCTGGGCGCCGAGGGCAAGGGCCTGCGGCAGTTGACCCGAGCGACCTGCGACCGGGTCGCGCGCATCGACCTTCCGGGCGAGATCAAAAGCTTGAACGTGTCGAACGCGGCGGCGTTGGCGCTCTACGTGGCGAGCAGGAAGCTCGCGGCCCATTAGGTGCTATCGGAGCCGACGGTCCGACGATGGCCGCTACCGCCGTGCACAGCCGTCCATTTACGGCCAGCAACCACAGCGCCCGCGAGGCCACGGCAGCAGCAAACGCAGAAGAGGCCCCGGCCCCGCAACTTCTTCGCCATAGCCCATATGTGGCTGAAACAGCCCGCGGCCGCGCGGCCAATCATCCACCACGTGCTGGCGAACGATCACGCGCGGCGGATCGTCGACCACGCGCCTGTGTATGATGACGACCGGCCTTTCGCGCACGACCTCGACGCGGCGCCGGACGGCGCGATGCCTGCGCCAATGGCGGGTTAAGGCCGCATCGTTGCGAGCGCGGCGGGTCGCATAGTGGCCGTGCGTCCCTTCGACCGCGTGGGGCCGCACACGATAGGAAGACGGCGCCGGCTGGCGCGGATCGGAGCTGTGCCACTGCGCGTGCGCGGTGGCCGGCAGCAGGCCAAGGGCAGCGATGGCGGCGACGGCGAGGTTGCGGGCAAGGCTACTCATTGGGCGGTCGCTCTCACTTTTCATTTGTCGATGGCCGGAGGACGCGGCGCCGGCAGCGGCGGCCAATAACGCCGGGGCGGCACGAAACCGGACGATGCCGACCAATAGCGGTGATAGCTCGGCGCCGGTCGCGGCCGCCTCCAATGCGAGGCGCGGTGGATATCCCAGCGGTCGCGGCCGAACGGGAAATAATGGTGTCCGTGCCACGGCGGCAGCCAGTAGGGGCGCACGACGACGCCCGGCTGCCAGTCGTAGACAAGCAACTGCCCGGCGGGCTCCCCGACCGGCTGATAACCCGTGACGACATAGGCGCGGCGCCCGATATCGAGATCGGCCGCGCTCGCCGCGCCGACGCTGAAAGCCAGGATCGCGATGGCAATGAAAAAGCGCATTCGACTGAGCTTCCGCCTCATCTGTTTCGGAAGCCATTCTATCCGAAGGCTTCATGCTGCTGTGTCGAATCGCGGGGTAACATTAATCGTCAAGCGCGCCCCGAAGCGGCTGGAAGCGGGCCCATCTGCGCGCGCTGCCGCTTTTTTGCGCGCATCCCCTCCGCGTTAAAGTTAATCCGTGTGCCGCCACGCCAGGCCGGGGCACGGTGCGGGCCGGCCTGCCGGTGGCGGCCTTGCATGGCGCGGCGGGACCGAGCGTCAGCCGGCCGACTTTGCGCCGAGCAGGCGGGCCACAAAGCGCAGGCGTTCCTCCATTACCGAACACTCGTCCCACGGCATCAATACCTCCCGCCAAATGGCGAAAAGTGTTACCCATGTGTCCGGTACGATCTGTCACCTCTCTCTCAGGTCGGGCAGACCTGCAAAAAATACGCCTGTAAAGAGCGGCGCAACGGCGAGCGGGACCTTGTGACAGGGTCGGCTGCGTGCAACACTATGGCGTTTGCACTACCCTGGAGAACTAGCATGCCGCAGGGCACCGTGAAGTGGTTCAACCCGACCAAGGGCTATGGCTTCATCCAACCGCAGGAAGGCGGCAAGGATGTCTTCGTGCACATTTCGGCGGTTGAACGTGCCGGCCTTAGCACACTGAATGAAGGTCAGGTCATTCAGTACGAACTGGTCGAGAACCGCGGGAAGACATCCGCGGAGAACCTCAAGGTCAAGTGACCGCGGCGCTCGCGCTTACTTAAGACCGCTTTATTGAACTGCACTGCCGCCGAGCTAGTCGAGGCGCGGCGGTTGCCGCAGGCGCCCCTTACCGGGCCCCGCGCGGGAGTGCTTGCGCGTGGCGCATGATCCCGAAAAGTGGGAACCGGTTTCCGGAAAAGATCAAGCGCATGCAAAGTGTTAGGGATGCGATGCGATCAACCTAACGGGCTTGGACTCTACCGCCTGAGACGGGCGAGCGCCGGGAACGGGGCAAAAGTGACGCCTTCGCACAAGGGCTTGGCCTGCTTGCCGTCGATGAAGTGGTCGAGCTTGCCCGAGACATAGACCGCGGCGCCGGTCTTGGCGCCGGCATATTTGCCCTGCGCGTCGCGCGCGTTGTAGCGCACGCAGGCGACGTAACGCTGGCCCGGCCCTACCTTTTTCGGCACTGGCGGCGAGATGCCGGCGTCGCGGACATGGTTCGGGTTGTTCAGATAGGTGCGCAGGAACGCCAGCATGTCCTGCTTGTAGTGCTGGGGTACCACGTTCTGGGCATTCCATTGCGCCCGAAGCTCGGCCGGGCTCGTGCCATCGTCGCTCGCGCAGCCGCCCGCCAAGAGTAAAGCCAGCAAGGCCAGCCACCGCATT
>JARRNI010000788.1:0-3876 GCA_037385125.1 Pseudolabrys sp. | reverse complement strand
TTCGACGTGAAGTCGAGGCTCGATCGCGCGCAGAAACCCCAAGGGGTCGATCTGTGGCGTCTGTAGAAAACAGCCGAACCGCAAGCGCCCGGAAGGAATTGCATGGCTGACGATCCCGTGCTCGTGACCGGCGCGGCCGGCTTCATCGGCTTTCACATCGCGCGCCGGCTCGGCGAGAGCGGCCGGCGGGTCATCGGTCTCGACAACCTGAACGACTATTACGATCCCAAGCTGAAGCAGGCGCGCCTGGCGGAGCTTGCCAAGCTCGACGGCTTCAGCTTCGCCAGGATCGATCTGGCCGACCGCCCCCGGATGGCCGAATTGTTCGCCGAGCACCGCTTTCCCTTCGTGGTGCATCTCGCCGCCCAGGCCGGCGTGCGCCATTCGCTGGTCGACCCTTACGCCTATGTCGATGCCAATCTGGTCGGCTTCACCAACATCCTGGAAGGCTGCAGGCACAACGGCTGCCGCCATCTGCTGTTTGCGTCGTCGTCTTCCGTCTACGGCGCCAACACGCACATGCCGTTTTCGGTGCACGACAACGTGGACCATCCGCTCAGCCTGTACGGCGCCAGCAAGAAGGCGAACGAATTGATGGCGCACGCCTACGCCCATCTGTTTCGCCTGCCGGCGACGGGGCTGCGCTTCTTCACCGTTTACGGGCCGTGGGGCCGGCCGGACATGGCCCTGTGGCTTTTCGCCGAGGCGATCTATGCGGGGCGGCCGATCAAGCTGTTCAACAACGGCGACATGCGGCGCGACTTCACCTATATCGACGACGTGGTGGAAGCGGTGGTCCGCCTGGTCGACCGCGTGCCGGCGCCCAACCCGGACTGGTCCGGCGACGCGCCCGATCCCGGCTCCAGCAACGCGCCTTGGCGCATCTACAATATCGGCAACAACAACCCCATCGATCTGATGGAGCTCGTGCGCCTGCTGGAGGAAAACATCGGCAAGAAGGCCGAGCGCGAGCTCCTGCCCATGCAGCCGGGCGACGTCTACGCGACCTATGCCGATGTCGCCGACCTCATGCGCGAGGTCGGATTCAGGCCGGCGACCTCGCTCGCCACCGGCGTGAAGCATTTCGTCGACTGGTATCGCGCCTATCACCGGCTGTGAATCGCGGCGCGCGCCTGTGCGCCGTGGAGCTATCCGCTGCCGTCGGCCGGCGCGATCTCGCCCTGGAATTTCTGCCGGCCGGTGGCCAGCCAGACCAGGCCGCCGACTATGCCGGCCGTCAAGAACGTTGCCCCGTACAGCAGCGAAACGATGAGCCCGTCGCCCGGCGGCAAGCCGGCATAGCCGAAGGCGGCGACCATGGCGCCTTCGCGAATGCCCCAGCCGGCGATCGAGATCGGCACGACGGCGACCAGCATCACCGGCAGCACGAGGAACACCGCGTAGAGCAGCGGAAGATCGGCGCCGACCGCGTGGGCGGCGCACCAGGCATTGAACGCGGTCAGAAACTGGATGCCGAACGACAGGCCGAACACGCTGACCAGCGTGGAGGGCGAGCGCAGAATGCCGGCCGCGACCGTGGCGCTGGCGGCGAGATGCCGCGTCGGCGCCCAGCGTTGCAGGATGCCCAGCCGATCCGACGCCAGGCTGACGAAGACCACGCCGCCTGTGATGCAGCCGAGCCCGATCAGCAGCAGGGCGCTGCGTCCGACCGGATTGCGCACCAATTGCAGCGTCCACGGCAGGCAGACGGTCACCAGCAGGGCAAGCGCGACCAGGCCGACCACGCGGTCGACGACCACCGCATAGCTGGCCGCGCGCCAATTGGCTTGCTTGCCGACCAGCCAGATACGCATGGCGTCGCCGCCGACGCTGGAGGGCAGCGTCTGGTTAGGCAGGTCAGCGCCGCAACGGCTGAGGATTGTGCGCCAGCGCAGGGCCAGCAGGCTATTCTGCGCCAGCGGCACCACGAGCGCCAGCGCGATCCATTTCGGATCGATCTCGCTCAGGCGGCCGGCGACCGTCCCGAGGTCGACTGAGGTCAGGGCCAGATACAGCAGCAGCCCGGAGACGGCGAGCTTGAAGAGAAGGGAAAGCGCCCCGCGCATGACTTGGTCCTGAGGTGGCAAGGCGGTTCCCTGCGCGGGCGGCCGCCAAATGCCGCGAGAACCCGGTTTTGCGCGCGCAAGGCGCATTGGATCACGCCGGCGGGGACCCTAT
The DNA here is from genome assembly GCA_037385125.1 of Pseudolabrys sp. Classification (GTDB taxonomy): domain Bacteria; phylum Pseudomonadota; class Alphaproteobacteria; order Rhizobiales; family Xanthobacteraceae; genus Pseudolabrys. The sequence continues at coordinate 1,698 of JARRNI010000788.1, read as the reverse complement.
AATGGAAAGCGACGGCAAAAGGAAGCAAGGGACCGCCATGACCGCCCCCACCCTGGGAATCCTGAAAGTCAAGCTTTTTACCGACGGCGCTGACAAGGCGCAGATCGTCGAGATGGCGAAGCACCCCTGGATTGCGGGTTTTACGACCAATCCTTCCTTGATGAAGAAGGCGAGCGTTTCCGACTACGAGGCCTATGCGCGCGACCTGGTCGGCGCCGTGCCCGACCGCCACTTCTCCTTCGAGGTGTTCTCCGACGCCATCCCGGAAATGGTGGCGCAGGCGCGCGTCATCACCAGCTGGGGCGCGCATGTCTACGTCAAGCTGCCGGTCACCAATACGCGCGGCGAACCGCTGTTCGACGCGGTGCGCGCGCTTTCCCATGACGGCGTCAAGGTCAACATGACCGCCATTTTCACCGCCAAGCAGGTGACCCGCGAGGTCTTCAACGTGGTCGAGGCCGAGAGCATGGGCTGCCACATCATCACGGCGCCCGCCGACGTGCTCAAAAAGCTGCCCGGTCTCGGCAAAATGACCGATGCCGAGCTTTCCCTGGCCGCGGTGAAATCCTTTCGCGAGGATGCCATCGCCGCAGGACTGCGCCTTTCCGTTGCGGCGTCGCGGGCGGCGGAATAAGGTGCCGCCGCGCGACTCGCAAAGGGCTGCGGTACCGTCTAAATGGTCCTGTAACGCTTTGAATCAAAACGTGTTCACTGTCTATTCCCGTGGTGGTCGCATGCCGCAGGGCCGCGTGCTAGGGATGCCGGGACGGGCCTTGGCGCCTGGGGGACATCGCTAGCACCATGACGCAAACGGCAAATCCGCGTGCGGAGCGCTCCTTGCGGGTCGGCGTGATCGGCGTCGGCGTGATGGGCAGCAATCATGCGCGCGTGTTCGCGGGCCTGCGGGGCGTTGAGTTGGTCGCCGTCGCCGACCCGGACCGCCGCCAGGCCGATTTCGTTGCCCGCACGCTGGGCTGTGCTGCCGTCCCGGATACGCAAGCGCTGCTCGACCTCGGTATCGACGCGGTCACCATCGCGGCGCCGACCCATCTGCATCACGACATCGCCTTGGCCTGCATCGCGCGCGGCGTCCACGTCCTGGTGGAAAAGCCGGTCGCTTCGACGGTCGAGGAGGGGCGCGACATCATCGCCGCCGCGCAAAGCGCCGGCGTCATCTTGATGGTCGGCCATGTCGAGCGCTTCAATCCGGCGGTCGAGGCCATCAAGGAGGCGCTGCGCAACGAGGACATCCTCTCGATCGCCATCACGCGCGTCGGCCCGTTCCCGCCGCGCATGTCGAATGTGGGCGTGGTCATCGACCTCGCCGTGCACGATATCGACCTGATCCGCTGGTTCACCGATTCCGAGATCGTTGAGGTGCAGCCGCAGCTCTCCAACGCGGTGGCCGAGCGCGAGGACATCGCGCTTCTGCAGTTCCGCACCGCCTCGGGCGTGCTCGCGCACATCAACACCAACTGGCTCACCCCGTTCAAGGCGCGCAACGTCACCGTCGCCACCCGAGGTAAATACATCATGGCCGACCTGATCACCCGCCAGGTGACCGAGTGCTTCGGCTTCCAGCCCGACGGCAGTTATTCCATGCGCCATCTTTCGGTCGGCCATGCCGAGCCGTTGCGCTCCGAGCTCATGGCCTTCATGCGCGCGGTGCGCGCGGGTGCGGCGCCGGCGGTGAGCGGC
>JARRNI010000787.1:0-6178 GCA_037385125.1 Pseudolabrys sp. | reverse complement strand
AACGCCAGGGCGTGAAACAACACAATGTAAAAGGCCAGCAGACCGCGAATTCCGGTGTGGGCTTTGACAAGGCCGGGAACGCCATTAGTCGTTGACGACTCCAGTTCCAGATTACGTTCTTTGGCAACCACAGTCTCCGACACGAATGCGCACCTCCAAAATTGCTGCCTGACAGCGGTCTTACGTTAAGTACTCAGTTAGCCTCGCACTTTCGCTCCCAGACATTCAAGCGTCCTCCCTCTACCTAGGTTGCTAGAATTCGAGGTCCCGCGCGAGGAAGGAGGCGGCTTTGCGACCGACGCAAATATCAGATAGCAACGAAACGTGGCTATGAATATTTCGCGTAGTTGATGACTGCTTTGGCATTTAGTCAAATGTTTTATCAATGGCAAGTCCAACGGGCTTTAAATGCTATGAAAGCGGCCTCCTCGCGGCCATTGCAGGATGGATAGCCGTTTGAAGCTTGATCGGTTCCGTCTGATCCGACAAGAAATTTTTGGTTTTCCTTAGTCCTCGAACATCGACTTCCGGCTGCGACTTCAATCGGCCAGAAACGAACGCTCGACGCCTGAATTAAGCCGCGCCGCGAAGCGGCGGCGGCTTGAACGAATTGCTAGACTGCTCGCATCTAACTGCGATGCGCCGCCTCGATTGCAGCGATGTCGATCTTTCCCATCTGCATCATCGCATCGAACGCGCGCTTGGCGGCAGCCGGATCGGGATCGCCGATCGCTTTCGTCAACGCAATCGGCGTTATCTGCCAGGACAACCCCCACTTGTCCTTACACCAGCCGCATGCGCTCTCCTGACCGCCATTGCCGACGATCGCGTTCCAATAGCGATCCGTTTCGGCCTGGTCAGTGGTTGCCACCTGAAACGAAAACGCCTCGTTGTGTGTAAACGCGGGACCGCCATTAAGCCCGAGGCACGGTATACCCATTATGGTAAACTCTACAGTCAATACGTCCCCTTTCTTGCCCGACGGAAAGTCTCCCGGCGCGCGGTGTACAGCGCCGACGGACGAGTCTGGAAAGGTATCGGCGTAAAACCGTGCCGCGTCTTCGGCGTCGCCATCGTACCAAAGGCAAACCCTGTTCTTTGCAGATATTGTCATGTCGCTTCTCCATTAAAATCGGAAATCGCACCATTCCGGCAAGGCTTTACTGCGCTTCGCATTGACGGTCTAACGCTCACTTCACTCGCATGTCCTTCAGTTTCGGGTGAAAGTGATGGTTATGTTCTATTTCCAATTCTTCTCGTACGATGATCTGGTTGCTAATTTATGCTCATAGTCGGATTCACCTCTGCTGCCAGCCCGGAGACAATATTCCTCTGCTTCTATTTCATTTCTTTGAACACCCAAACAATTTGCATCATCCTGATACAGCAGCGGTAGCTGCGCGGCGTGTTTTACTTTCTTCGAACAGCGCGGATAAATCCGCGCTCGGCCGGATTTCAAACGTACCACCCATCTTCACGCTCGGGTGCCTCGACATTAGCTGAATAGCTTCGTTCAGATCCCTGGCCTCTAGTATCATGATTCCGCCTAGAAATTCCTTGGTTTCGGCAAACGGACCATCCGTAATCTGCGGTTTGCCGTCGCGAAACCGGACTGTGGTGGCCGTGTTCACCGGTTGCAGCGCTTCGCCGCCGATCATATGGCCGTTCTTCTGCAGCTCCTCGTCGTAGGAAAAACAGGCATCCATAAAATCACGCTGCTCTTTTTCGCTCAATTGGCTGAAGTACTTGTCTTCGATGTAGCCCAGGCAAATGTATTTCATGGCGTCCTTCCTTCTATTTCGCTATCTCGAAATCCTCGGGCGCGAAGATTTGGCGGATTTCAATGACATCGCCATCATCGGCCGGGCACTTCCGCACCCACTTCACGACTTGTTCTTTGGAATCTGCCTCGACTAGCCAGTAGCCGCCCAATACCTCCTTGGATTCAATGAACGGGCCGTAGTATCTTGAGCGCCTTGCCCATTTCCTCGTTGAACTGTGTCATTTGCTCGATTTTTTTCGGGTCGGGGACAAAATCGGGGGCCGGTTTCTTCCCGCCCTGGTATACGGCGGGAATCATTAACATCATGAATTTCATAAAGGTCTCCTTGGAATTTTGATTGATTGTGTACCCTTAGTCGATTGGTGATCCCCGATTTCGACATTGTTCCGAAAATTTTTTCAGCAGATTTCCACGAGGCGTTTCTGCAAATAGCGCCGCTCCGGTTCCAGTTGAGTGAGATCTAGGGCTTTTCGATAAGCGGCTTCCGCCTCAGCGGTATACCCCAGGCGCCGGTATAAATCGGCCTGGGCCGAGTAAAGCCAGTAATAATCCGTTAGATCCTCTTCCTGCCTAATGCGATCTATTAAAGCCAGCCCTGCCTCAGGGCCATCCCGCATCGCAACGGCGACGGCTCGGTTAAGGCGAATGACGGGCGATGGCTCCAGGGCCAGTAGGCGATTATAAAGCGCAACGATTTCTGACCAGTCCGTTTGTTGCGGCGTTTTGGCTTTGGCATGCACGACCGCAATCGCCGCCTGCAGTGTGTACGTACCAAACCGGCCCGAACGCAGCGCCGTTTCCAGGAGCGTAATGCCTTCTTGGATGAGGTCCTGATTCCACAGGCTTCGATCCTGTTCTTCTAACAAGATCAAATCCCCATTGGGATCCGTGCGGGCGGTTCGCCGGGATTCATGCAACAACATTAACGCGCAGAGCCCTTGTACCTCTGCTTCCGGCAGGAGATCCAGTAACAATCGCCCCAGGCGAATCGACTCATCTGACAAATCGACGCGCGTCACAGAATTACCCGACGATGCCGAATAACCTTCGTTGAACATCAGATAGATCACCTGCAGTACGGCGTGTAAACGTTCAGGGAGTTCCTGCTCCCCCGGGACTTCATACGGGATTTCAGCATCCTTAATTCTTGATTTCGCACGAACGATGCGTTGGGCAAGTGTCGTTGGTCTGATCAGGTAGGCACGTGCGATTTCTTCTGTGGTCAGGCCGCAGACTTCACGCAGTGTCAATGCCGAGCGCGCTTCAGGTGATAGTGCTGGGTGACAACAAGTAAAGATGAGTCGTAGCTGATCGTCCGCAATGGATTGCTCATCCTGTTCGGCTGGATCATTGTCAATATTGAAAAGTTGCTCCTGGACCGCTTCCAAAGGCGTATCAAGCTTTGATTGCCGGCGGATACGATCTATCGCCTTGAAACGTCCAGCCGAAACCAACCATGCGCGCGGGTTTTTCGGCATGCCTTGTTTCGGCCATTCCTCCATGGCTGCGCGAAATGCATCATGCAATGCATCCTCCGCCAGAGTAAAATCGCCGAGCAAACGAATCAGCGTCGCCAGGATTCTCCGGGATTCGGATTTATATAACTGGCTTAGGATTTCGCTTAGGTCTTCCATGAAAATGTTAATTGCGTGATCCCCGGAAACAGCACATCCGCTCAATCAATTTGGCGTTGTCATCACGAGTGTGGGCATGACGAAAGCTCTGCGACATTACAGCGACCCAACAGACATTCACGATGTCAGCAATGAATGCGCAATTAGTCATATGTTTTATCAATGACAAATCCAAGGCGATTTAAATGTTATAAAAATGGCCTCTTGGTGCCGATTGAAAGATGGATAGCGGCTTGAAAAACAATGATATACGACTGATCCGACATATATTTCCAGCCCCCCTTTTGTCCTCAAAACTCGAATGCCGGCCATGAGCAGTCCTTAGTTAATTCAAAGAGCAGCCATTCAAATGACTACTTCACTCAGAAACCGAAAGCCAGCTCCTGTTAAGAGCACTACGCCAGCCAAAGCAGATAAAGGCCGAGCGCGATCAGAAAGGCGCCAATGGCTGGATCGATCCACGCCCCCAAGCGACTTCCCTGAATCCGCTTAAGGAAGGTACTCGACGCGGTGCCCACCAGCAGCAATGGGAGGCCATTGCCGATACCATAGGCAAACAGCAAAAGTGCCCCGAAGGCGATGCTCTGCTTATAGGCCGCGAAGGTCAGGACGGACGCCAGCACTGGAGTGCCGCACGGACCAAGGATCAGCGAAAGCGACAGGCCGGTGCCGAAAGCTCCTGTCATACCGGCGCTTCGGAACTTCGGGGTCAGGGCGGGCAGATGAATCCATCCAAGCCGGTCGGCGCCCATGACAATGGGTATGAATGCAATCGCATAACGGAAGGGCTCTGCCAGCATGGTGACGTGGCCGATGTAGGCGGCAAGTGATCCGAGTACGGCTATTGCCACTGCGATCCCGAGTATAAAGGCAACCGCATTTCCAAGTGGCCGGTGCTGCACTTCCTGGATCTGCGCAGGAGAGCAGCAACTCGCCGCGGCGGGATAGAGAGCGAGACAGCAGGGATTCATCCCGGCCAGAAGACCACCGGCGAAGGCTAAGGGCAACGCCGTGACATTCCCAAGTGTGAGTACCGAGGCCAGGTCTTGGGCAAGCTCCATGGCGGCCACTATTTCAACTGCTCAATGGCTGCCCGAATTGCCTTGATGGGCCCCGGCCCTTCGCCCACATAACGCGTGATCTCCTTGCCGTCCCTGCTGAAGATCAGCACCGTCGGAAACTCAATGATGTGGTAGCGCGCCAGCAAATCAGACTTGCTTCGGGCATCGATTTCCTGCACCGCAATGCCGCGCTCGCGCGCAGCTCGAACAATGTGGATGATCTCGGAGCACCCATCGCCGGGAATATTCGCCTCGCTGAGCGGCGCAGCCAACAGCACGCGCGGGGCCTCTACTGCAGCGGCAGTCTGGATCGTCGGCGACAGCTTGGCCTTGTAGCCGATGATGGCGGTAGCCATAGCAACCACTTCGAGAACACAATTGAGCACGCCTTTGTTGGTGTAGTGCTCGACGATCAGGCGATTTGCCCTGTCATCGGGGTAGACGACGAAATAGCCTGCCTTGTCGAGGGTGAGGCGTGGCGGTTCCGACACCCGAATGCGCTCGATGGCCTGGCCCGGGTATGGATTAGGGTTGGGGCCTGGGTTTCGTTGGACGCATGCGCCAATAGTCGTCGTAACAGCCTCCGCGCTCGATTCGCCAACCATGGAGACGAGCTCGATCTGTTCGACAAAGGCCCGCACTTCTTCCTTGTTCACATTCCTCAGCACCGGCCGCTTGCCTTTTGCGCCGACTATGCGACCGCGTTCGTCCAGTCCATTATGGAACAGGCTCTCGAAGCTTTGGCCGGGTAGATGCCCCACAGCCTGCTGGGTATCCTCCCCGCACAGGACAAGGAACCGGATATTCGGATTGGCCAGCGTGTTCTTGATGATCCGCTCGATGCCGAGGTTTTCGGTATGCATCGTGCCGACGACAGCGAGGCCATCTGAGCGATGGTCAGCCAATGTCTTACTCAGTTCCCCGCTGTTAAGGGTGCAAACGGCAACCGGCGCACCGTAGCGAACTACCAAGTAGTCCCCTGGCAAGGGAGGCCAGCCTTCCCGAAGTTCCGGTTCTTCCGTGGCGCAATGGCTGCCTTCGGCCACGGCCGGGTCAAGTTCGGCAGCCAGGATCTGCGCCACGGCGGGCCAGCATACCTCGCAGCCCAGGCAATCATAACGTTTTGGTTCGAACTGACTTTGCGCTTCGGCTAGCAGGGACCCAAGGGAATCATGGATTACGGTGGAATTCCGTAGTGTATTGACCGTGTCGTGAAAACAACCACAACGCCAGCATTTCTTCGCCGCAATCGCTTGACCAAGTTCAGTCTCAATCTGTACCAACTGTTGCGGTGTCTTGACCATTGCTAGCCTGTACATTTATCCGCGCAGATACGCTTCTTAGTGCGAAAGTCCCAGATGGAGGCAATAATAAGGGCCGCAAAGCCGGATAGTTCCAACAGTTTTGAGTAGCTGCCGTAGAACACCCATAGCAGCACCGCGGCTGATGCAACACTCAATATGAGTGGTCCGGGATGCCGGTGCACGCTGTAGGTGACCGTACCCCCGAAATCAGTACCAGTTTCGATGTGGGATTTCCTTATAATCACCCCCAAGGGAGGTCCCAAAATGAAGAAGAAGCGGTTCACCGAAGAGCAGATCATCAGCATCCTCAAGGAGCATGAGGCGGGCGCCACGGCGGCGGCGTTGTCACGGCGGCATGGGGTCAGCGAGCAGTCCATCTATCGCTGGAAAGCGAAG
>JARRNI010000786.1:0-3759 GCA_037385125.1 Pseudolabrys sp. | reverse complement strand
GATCCGGTGGCGCAGGCGCCGGACGCCGCCGCGCCCACGCTGTCGCTCAATTCGTTCGAGCAGGTGATCGCGCTCGCCGCCGAGAAGCGCGACGTCGGCGTCAAGATCGCGCTGGAACGCGACGTGCGGCTGGTGCGTTGCGAGGACGGCCAGCTCGAGGTGGCGCTCGAGCCGACCGCGCCCCGGACCTTCGTGCACGATCTGCAACGCAAGCTCACCGCCTGGACCGGCAAGCGCTGGATCGTGGTGGTGTCGAAAGAGCAGGGCGCGCCGACGCTGCGCGAGCAGATGGACGCCAAGCAGGCCGATCTCGAACGCGGCGTGCAGGCCGATCCGCTGGTGCAGGCGGTGCTCAGCCGCTTTCCCGGCGCCAAGATTGTCGGCGTGACGCAGAACGCGCCGGAGGCGGAGGACGCCGAAGACATGCCGCCCGCCGAAGACGAAGAGGAATAACTCATGGCCGATTTTATGGGCCTGATGAAGCAGGCCGCGCAGTTGCAGTCGAAGATGCAGGCGCTGCAGGAAGAACTCGACACGATCGAGGTGGAAGGTACCGCCGGCGGCGGTATGGTCACGGTCACGCTCAACGGCAAGGGCGACCTCAAGGGTGTCAAGATCGACGACTCGCTGCTCAAGCCGAGCGAAAAGGAAATGCTCGAGGACCTCCTGGTGGCGGCGCATGCCGACGCCCGCCGCAAGGCCGAAATGGTGGTGCAGGAAAAGATGAAAGCCGTCACCGGCGGCCTGCCGCTGCCGCCCGGCATGGGTTTGGGGTGAGCTGCTTGCGAACTAGCCGCGCGCTCCTGTCTGTCGCCTCTCGCGCACCCTTGCCGCTTGCCGCAGCGTGCTCCCTTCCCCGCTTGTGGGGGAGGGAACGCTAGAGCCATCAAGTTCTCGCGAGACGAAGAAACCGATGCCCGCCGCCGTCGCCGGACCCGAAATCGAGCGCCTGATCCAACTGCTGGCTCGCCTGCCGGGCCTCGGCCCCCGCTCGGCGCGGCGCGCAGCGCTCTTCCTCATCAAGAAGCGCGAGGCGCTGATGGCCCCGCTCACTGCCGCGCTCGAGACCGCGATGGAGATGATCACGGTCTGCAAGATCTGCGGCAACATCGACACGCAGAACCCGTGTACGGTCTGCACCGATCCGCGCCGCGACGCTTCCATCATCGTGGTGGTTGCCGACGTTTCCGACCTTTGGGCCTTGGAACGCGCGCACGCCGTCAACGGGCGCTATCACGTGCTCGGCGGCACGCTGTCTCCGCTCGATGGCGTCGGGCCGCAGGACCTGACCATCGACGCGCTCCTCACCCGCGCGCACGAGCCGCAGGTGAAAGAAGTGATCCTCGCGCTCAACGCCACAGTCGACGGGCAGACCACCGCGCACTACATCACCGAGCTTCTGCAGGATGCCGATGTGAAGGTAACGCGGCTCGCCCACGGTGTGCCGGTCGGCGGCGAGCTCGATTATCTCGACGAAGGCACGCTGGCCGCGGCGATCAAGCAGCGGACGTTGTTTTGACTTTCAGGGACGCACAGCCTCTCACTCCCTCCTCCTGCAAGGGGGGGTGGGGTCGGGGTCGTCAGCTTGAGCAAATTCAAATGACCCCCACCCGACTGCCTTCGCTGCACTACGGCAGTCGACCTCCCCCTTTCAGGATGAGGCAAAGCAAGCCTCACGCCTTCTTCACCAGCATCCCAGCGCCGACAGATAGGCGACGAAGATCACGGTGCCGATGGCGCCGGTGAAATTCTCCACGATGATGGTGAAGGTGAGCGCCGGCACGCTGACGCCGATCAGCGCCAGCCAGGAGAAGGTGAAGTTCGACGCCATCTGCAAAAAACCGCCGATCCACAGGCTGGTGGACATGGGCAGCGCGCGGGCGATCGCGCCGCCGGCGAAGCCGCCGACCAGCGCGGCGGCGAGCCCGACGCCCTTGACGATCTCGGCATAGGTCGCCTTGTCGAAGCCGATCTTGATGATGAAGGCCGCGGTCAGCGCGCCGGCAAAGGCGTCGCAGAACTTGTACAGCACCACGAACAGCAGGATGACGACGGCGCCGTTGCGCGACAGGAACTCGCCGAAAGCGCCGGCTGCCGTCTCGACCAGCCGTTTGAGCGGGCTGTGGGCGGCGTCGTGCGGCGGCAGGCCGGGCGCCTCCGGCTCGTGCGCGAGCAGCGTCGCGATCAGGCCGACCACGATGCAGACGGCGGCGGCGCCATAGCCCCAGCTCCACGCCGCGTTCGGCGCGGTGCCGAGGTGCTCCATCCAGGCGACCAGCACCAGCACGCCCGCCCCCGACACCAGCATACCGATGCGGTAGGCGGCAACATAACCGGCCATGCCGGCCGCCTGCTCGTTCTCCGGCAGGCTCTCGACGCGGAAGGCGTCGATGACGATGTCCTGGCTGGCCGACACCGTGGCGAGCACCAGCGCGGCGATAACGATCACGGTCAGCGACTCGTCCGGGTCGCTCAAGCCCAGCGCGACGATCGCCGCCATCAGCAGCAGTTGCGTAAACACCAGCCAGCCGCGGCGGCGGCCGAAGCGTCGCGACAGATAAGGGACATCGAGCGCGTCGATCAGCGGCGCCCAGATGAACTTGAAGGTGTAGGGCAGGCCGACCAGCGAGAACAGGCCGATGGTGGCGATGTCGACATTGCGCTCGGTCAGCCACACGGCGAGTGTCGAGCTGCACAGCGCCAACGGCAGACCCGAGGAGAAGCCGAGCAGCAGCACGATCAGCACGCGCGGCTTGAAATAGACCGCGAGTGCTTCCAGGCGGGTTGGCGGGGCAGGGTCGGTCTGGACTTCGTCCGGCGCGGTCATGGAGCTATCCTGTCATTCCGGGGCGCGAGCGCAGCGAGCAAACCCGGAATCCAGAGCCACACGAGACGGCTCCGGATTTCGCCCTGGATTCCGGGCCCGCCGCTTCGCGGCGTCCCGGAATGACCGTGTTGAATGCGAGGCGAAACGATCTCACCCCGCCGCCCCGAGCTTGCCGACCGGCGCCTGAATCACCTCTGCGCCGCCGTCGCCGTCGAACTCCACGCCGCTGATCTTCTCGCCGCGGCTCAAAATCTTGTCGGCGGAAGTAACGATCTGCTCGATGTCCTTGCCGGCTTGGCCGAAATGCTTGTCGAGATTGTGGACGCGGTCGCGCAGCCGGGTGACGTCGGCGACCAAGAGGCCGACCTCGGCCAGGATCTTGTCGGCGGCTTCGCGCATGCGGGCATCTTTCCGGATCTGCTGGATCACCTGGATCGCCAGCATCAGGAGCGACGGTGAAACGATGATGACCTTGGCGCGATAGGCTTTCTGAAAGATGTCGTCGAAGCCGTCGTAGAGTTCCGCGTAGACCGATTCCGACGGCACGAACATCAGCGCTATGTCCTGGGTCTCGCCCGGGATCAGATACTTGTCGGCGATGTCGGCGATGTGCTTGCCGACGTCCTGGCGCACGCGCGCTGCCGCCAGCTTCTTCTCCTCGTCGGTCGCGGCCTCGCGGAAGGCGGTGACCGCCTCCAGCGGGAACTTGGCGTCGATCACCAGCGCCGGGCTACCGGGCAGATAGACGCAGCAGTCGGGCCGCGCCCGGTTGGAGAGTGTGGCCTGGAACGCGTAGCAGTCCTTCGGCAGCCCGTCCTGGATGACCGCCTCCATGCGGCCCTGCCCGAAGGCGCCGCGCGACTGCTTGTTGCTCAGCACCTGCTGCAGGGTGGTCACCTGCGAGGCGAGTTCGCCGATGTTTTTCTGCGCGC
>JARRNI010000785.1:0-4735 GCA_037385125.1 Pseudolabrys sp. | reverse complement strand
GCGCTCGGCGAGGCCGCGCGCAAGGGCCGTGTCGCCATGATCGACCTGCTGCTTAAGCACGGTGCGCGCATCGACGCGCGCAATGTGGGCGGGGCGACGCCGCTCTATATCGCGGCGAACGGCGACCGCACCCGTGCGGTGCACGAACTGCTCGCCAAGGGCGCCGATCCCAATATCGCGCGCAAGAACGGGCTCACGCCGCTCGCCGCCGCTGCCTATAACGGCAACGAGGCCATCGTCGCCGACCTGCTTGCCCATCACGCCAACCCGAACACGCCCGACAAGACGGAAAAGACCGCGATCCTCTATGCCGCGGCAAAGGGCTTTACCCCGGTGGTGCAGCGCCTGCTCGACGCCGGCGTCGACCCAAAAGCGGCCTATGGCAATCACCTGACCGCTCTGATGTGGGCGGCCGGCTATGCTGCTGGCGCCGGCATCGACGACGCGCAGAGCGTTGCCAAGCTGCTGCTCGATCACGGCGCCCGGCTCGACGCCGCCGACAACCGCGGACGCACGGCGCTGATGATCGCTGCGCAGACCGGCCATCTCGAGATGGTCGACCTCTTGCTCAGGCGCGGTGCGAACCGCAGCTTGCGCGACAAGGCCGGCAAGACCGCCGCCGACCTCGCCGCCAATGCGGCGATCAGGAAGCGGCTGATGAAGCAGTAAGCTCTGCGTCATTCCGGAACACGCGCGAAGGGCGTGAACCCAGAATCCACAGCGGCACACTCAAGCCTCGATATCACAGCCCCGCCAGATACTGCGCCATCACCGCGATCTGTTTCTTGCTGGCCGCCTTCATGAGGTCGGTCATGCCGGGATTGTTGCCGCGCGAGCCGTCGCGGAAGGCCAGCATCTGCCGCGCGGCGCTGGCCGGCGAGCCGCGGCTGCGTACCGGCGCCCTGGAAGTTGCCCTGGTGGCAGCCGGTGCAGCCGATCGAGCCGTTGGTGCGCTCGGCCTCTTTGGCAACGTCGGCCGGCGCCCGTGGCTGGCCGAGCTGCGGCCACTTCTTCTTCGAGAAGTATTCCGCCAGCGCCATCATGTCGTCGCGGCTCAGCGTCTCGACGATGGGCGCCATCAGCGGGTTCTTGCGCACCCCGCGCTTGAAGTCGCGCAGCTGGAGATAGAAATAGCCGACCTGCTGGCCCCAGATCACCGGAATGGTCTTGTCGACCGGCACGCCTTTGTCGCCGTGACAGGCGGCGCACACCTGCGCCTTGGCGGCGACGTCCTTGCCGGCGTTCTGCGCCGCGTCCGGTCCGGCGATCATGAGGGCTGCGGCGGCGAATGCGACCAGGGCAGGGGATTTGGCGAGGCGAGGCACAACGAACGTTCCGACAGTTTCAAATCTTCAAAGCACGAAAGAAACGGGGCCCGCAAGGAGCCCCGTCTCGCTTTCCCGCGCAAGCGCCGCCGCGAGACGGCGCTGAAGCCCAAACGCGCCCTTAGGGGAGCGTGAAGGCGATGATGTTGTTGCCACGCTTGTAGTTGAGCTGCACGTTGCCGCCCGCGGCCACCACGACGTACTGCTTGCCGCCCGCGGTGTAGGAGGCCGGCGGTGCATTGACGCCGGCGCCTGCCTGGAAGCTCCATAGCACCGAGCCGCTCGACGAGTCATAGGCCTTGAACTGGCCGTTGCCCTCGCCAGCGAACACCAGCCCGCCGGCGGTGGCGAGCGCACCGCCGATCATCGGCTCCGGGGTCTTGACCTGCCAGCGGATCTTGCCGGTGTTGTAGTCGACGGCGGTGACGTTGCCCCATTGCTGCTCGCTGGCGATCACCTTGAACGCGCCGCCCAGCCACAGCTTGCCGCCCGGGTATTTCGAGCTCTGCACCTGATAGGTCATCGGCTGGTGCAGGTTCACCGCATAGGCGAGCCCCTGCGAAGGATCGGCCGCGATCGGCGACCATTCGACGCCGCCATTGGCGCCCGGCAGCATGCGCGCGCCCTTGGCGGTCGGCAGCGTCCACATATTCTCCTGCGGCACCATGGCCTCGGAGAAACGGATCAGCTTGCAGTTGTCGCGGCGGTTGACGTAGATCTGCCCGGTCTTGCCGGCGTGCATCACCGCCGGAACGATCTTGCCGTCCTTGTCCTTCGCCTCGATCAGCACTGTCGGGCTGACCGCGTCCAGGTCCCACACGTCGTGCGGAATGTACTGGAAGTGGCAGGCGATCTTGCCGGTATCGAGATCCACCGAGACCAGCGAGTCGGTATAGAGGTTGTCGCCCGGACGCTGCGCGCCGTCGAGGTCGGGTGAGGGGTTGCCGACCACGAAGTAGACGCGGTTGGTGGCGAGATCGACCGAGGGATTTTGCCACACGCCGCCGCCCAGCGTTTTGTAGGGGTCGCCGTCTTTGGCGAGACGGGTCTTCTCGGCCTGGATGTCGCGGTGCAGGTCGCGCCCGGTGGCGTCCTTGGTCGCCCACACGCCGACCGAGTTCTCCGGAATGGTGTGGAAGGTCCACAACAGCTTGCCGGTCTTGGCGTCGAACGCCTTGACGAAGCCGCGGATGCCGTACTCGCCGCCGTTGGTGCCGATGAGGATTTTGCCCTTCACCGCGGTCGGCGCCATGGTCTCGCTGTAGCCCTTTTCGGGATCGGCGATGGTGGCGTGCCAGCGCACCGCGCCGGTCTTGGCATCGAGCCCGTACAGCTTGGACGCGCGTTGAGCGCGTAGACGTGGTCGAACGAGGTCGTCACATACATGACGCCGTTCACCACGATCGGCGTGGTCTCCATCGACTCCATCATGTCGGTCTGGAAGATCCAGGCCGGCCGCAGCTTGCCGACATTGGTGCGGTTGATCTGGCTGTTGGGATAGAAGCGCGTCTGGTGGTAGTTGCCGTTGGTCTGCAGGAAGTTGTTGCCGTCCGAAGCGGAGCGGTTGAGCATGTCCTGCGTTACGGTCTGCATGTCGCCGTAGAGCGTCGCGGACTTGGTCTCGCCCGCCGAGGCAGCGCTCGCTGCCACGATGGCGAAGGCGCACGCCGCCGCGGCGACGCGCCACAAGTGCTGTCGTGTCATGTATTCCCCCCAAGGGCGTTGTAGATTTTTGGCGGAAAGCCGGCCAGCTAGCTCGGCAAAACTGCTCCTGGACGATGCCCGCTGTCAATGTGCGCTGCAATATTCGCGGCCGTTATTCCCGGCATAAGCCGTGCTTTTGCGCGATGAGAACACGAGGAGAAAACGCGCGCGAAGGCGCCGCTCCCTTTGCGTGCATTGCAAACGGGTTCAATGATTTAGCGCGGGAGCCCGGTAAGCCTGCGGCGGCTTTGATCGGAATGGGGACGGTCTTTCGCTTCGCCGGGCTTGCTTCGGCGAACGAAGCGGGGCCGGGAAAATCTTGCGTGTGATGCAGGCAAAAAATCTTGCGTGTGATGCAGGCAAGATGCCAGGGATGCGCGGTGCTTCAGAAAGCCGGTCTCTCACCTCACTGAGCGCGCGCCGCCGTGTGGCGGCTTCCGCGTACCGGCGACGGTCACGGCGATCGCGCCCACTAGAGAAATGCCGGCACTTGCAAGCGTCGCAATGTTCCAGCCGCTGATCAGGCCGGCGGCGCCCCGGTCGGCGCCATGGGTGACGAGCAGGGTAATCACCGTCAGGCCCATCGACGAGCCCAGGAATCGCGCCGTGTTGTTGGCACCGCCGCCCATCGCCGTGCGGTCGCGCGGCACGCTCGCGACGGCCTGCCGTCCAAGTGCGGCGTTGAGAACGCCGTAGGCTATCCCGGCGACAAGCAGTGCGGGAAGCACCCGAACGATGACGTTGTCAGGTGGCAGGGCGAACAGGCCGACTTGTCCGAGGGCCGACCCGATGAGATCGGCGACCAATAATGCCTGCGGCGTCAGCCGCTCCGGCAGCCAGCGGACACCATAGGCGCTGAAGACGCTGGTCGCGGACCAAGCGAGAAGAAGCGTTGCGGCCATGAGCGTGCTGACATCCATCGCCCGTTCGAGCAGGGTCGGCAGCACCGTCATCAGCGACAGCAGGCCGGCGCCCGCCGCCAATGCCGCAACCGTGGCAGAAACAAAATCGGGTCGGCGGAACAGCGACAGGTCGAGCATCGGTTCGCGGATGCGGCGTTCGGCGGCAATGAACCCGCCAAGCAGGATCAACCCCGCCCCTACCAGCAGGATCGGCAGCGGGCGCTCCCAGCCCATCCGCGCTTCGACCAGGCCGGATAGGAACGCCGCTGTACCAGAGCCAAGCAGGAGCGTGCCGGCGATATCGATCCGGCGCGGCGCGGCCGCCCGCGATTCCGGAAGATAAGCGCGAGCGACCCAGGCCAGCGCCACACCGGCAAGCGCGGTCAGGACGTAGGGCGCGCGCCAGCCGGCGACATCGGCGAGCCCGGCCGACAGCAGGGGCCCGAGCGCCACGCCGGCCCCGAGCGCGGCAGCCCATATCCCCGTCGCGCGCGCCCGCGCCGGTCCGGACGGGAATAGTTGTCCGACGAGGCCGAGGCCGCAGGCCAGGATGGCCGCGCCGCCGAGCCCCTGCACAAGACGGGCAAGGACCAGGAGCCAGCCCGTCGGCGCGACCGCGCCGACGACGGAGGCCAAAGCGAGCACGAGCGCGCCCGCCACGAACGTCCGCCGGCGTCCGTAGTCGTCACCGATCGCGCCGCTGACGAGAACGCCGGCGCCCGCCCCGACACTCATGCCGCTCAGGATCCATGCCTGCGCGCCGGGACCGGCATTCAAGGCGGCGGCGGTGCTGGTGAGCGTGGT
>JARRNI010000784.1:0-3035 GCA_037385125.1 Pseudolabrys sp. | reverse complement strand
GCTCGGCATCATGCAGGCCTGCATGGACGTGGTGCTGCCCTACGTGCACGATCGCGAGCAGTTCGGGAAACCGATCGGCGGCTTCCAGATGATGCAGGGCAAGCTTGCCGACATGTACGTGACCATGAACGCGGCCAAGGCCTACGTCTACGCGGTGGCGCGCGCCTGCGACGAGGGCCGCACCACCCGCGAGGACGCCGCCGGCGCCATCCTGTACGCCGCCGAGCGTGCCACCTGGATGGCGCTGGAGGCGATCCAGTGCCTGGGCGGTAACGGCTATATCAACGAGTTCCCCACGGGTCGTCTGCTGCGCGACGCCAAGCTCTACGAGATCGGCGCCGGGACCAGCGAGGTTCGCCGCATGCTGATCGGGCGGGAGATTTTCGAGAAGACGAGATAGGCCATTGGCCTGGTCGGCCATTGGCGGCACTCACCGCATTAACTTCTTAGCCGAACGAATCAGATAGCCCTCAAGCCGACCTCGGCATTTGGGAAAGCCATAGCCATGATGCGGGTGCGGTTGAAGGCGGACGGGCGGATTGTGGAAATCCTGCCCGACGGCAGTGAGAAGATTGTCGATCACAACGACCCGGCGGCGTTCGTGCGTCAGGTGCGCGCACGCTGCGGGCTCACCCAGGCGGCCTTTGCGAATAAGATCGAGGTACCGATCGAGACCGTGCGCAACTGGGAGCAGGGCAAGCGCTCCCCGCGCGGGCCGGCGCGCGCGCTGCTCAAACTGATCGACAGCGCGCCGCAGGCAGCCTTCGCTGCATTGGGCGGAGCCCGGCGCTAAGGCGCGGCTTATTCGGCGGGTTCGGCCAGCTCGGCGCGCGGCTGATAGCGCGCGATGCGCATCAGCACATACATGGCGATCAGCGTGCCGATATAGACCACGAGCTGCAGCCCGGTCGGCTGGTCAGTATAGCCGATCAGCGAGGCCGGCGGCCAAGAGCGCGATCAGCCAGCTCGTCACCGAGAAGATGTAGCGGGTCGGTATCGCCAGCAGCCCGTAATAGGTGAAGGCGGTGAAGGCGGCGCCGGCGGCCACGCCGAGCAGCCCGCCGATCAGAAGCGACATGCCCGTGGTGCCGGAGGCCGCGATGCCGTAGAGGAACAGCACCACTTCCGAGCCCTCACGCAGCACGGCGAGGCCGACCACCACGGCCAGCGCGGTCAGCGGCTTGACGCCCTCACTCACCGCCGCGCCGATCTCGCGCATCTCAGTGGCGATCTCGCGCCCGTGCCGCGCCATCCAGGCGTTGTGCCACATCAGCATGCAGACGGCGATCGCCAGCACACTGGCGTTGAACAGTTCCTGGCCGGAGCCTTGGAAAGCTTCGGAGATGGCGCCGGCGAAAAAGGCAACAAAGGCAGCACCGGCAACCCCGGCAGTGACGCCGTAGGTGACCCAGCGGCCGCGGCCGGCCACGCCGCGCGTGGCGGCCATGACGATGCCGATGATCAGGCCGGCCTCGATGACCTCGCGAAAGACGATGATGAGTGCGCCAAGCATTTCGATTATTCCGCGATCACCACGCCCTTGGCGGTGGATTCATGATACTCGCCGTAGAAGGGATAACGCCCGGGCTTGAGCGGACCGATGCGCACGATGCCCTTGGATTTGCCCGGGATGACCTTCTCGACCCTCAATTCGTGGCTTTCAAACTCCTCCGGCGTCGGGTCGTCATTGACCACGGTCAATTTTACCCGTTTGTTGGCGGGCACCTTGATCTCCGCGGGCGTGAATGTGTGGTCCTTCAGGGTCAAAGTTAGCTCGCCCGCGCGCGCGGCGACGGGCGCGGAAGCGACGATGAGGGCGGCAGCGGCCAGGAGGAGGACAGTTCTACGCATGGGCTCTTTTGGGCTCTCTGGTTTTCCGACTTTACTCGATAACCGAACGCCCTTCACAAAAGCATTGAAAGCCCTTGATGCAATAGCTTTTTTCTAGTTTTGAATTATTCCAATATAAGAACTGGGGCCAAAAGCTTGGCGTTCAAAGTCTTGTCCGCGCCGGCCTCTTGCGAAATATTTTCGGGCTTTTGCGTTGCAGGAAGCTTTCCGGGCGCCGCCCGGGCTGCCGGCGCGCCCTGCGAGCCCACCCGGTTGGCAGCGTCGGGGCGAGCGGGCATGCTGCGACCCCGCCCGCCAAATCCGCCCGTCGCCCGGATCCCAAGGAGACACTCATGCAATTCATTGAAGCCCACGGCGCCCGCATTCCGCAGATCGGTCTCGGCACCATGACCCTGAAAGAGGACGTCTGCGTGCAGGCAGTCAAGACGGCGCTCGATATGGGCTACCGCCATCTCGACACCGCCGCCTTTTACGGCAACGAGAAGGAGAACGGCGAGGGCCTGCGCCAGTCGGGCGTCAAGCGCGAGGAGGTGCTGATCTGCACCAAGGTGCGCCAGGGCGATCTGATGCCGGACGACTTCGCCCGCGTGGTGGACCAGAGCCTGAAAAACCTTCAGTTGCCGTATGTCGACCTGCTGTTGATCCATTGGAACAATCCGGACATTCCCTTCAAGCTGTCGGTGGGCGCGCTGTGCAAGGCCAAGAAGGACGGCCTGACCAAACACGTGGGCGTCGCCAATTTCACCACCAGTATGATGGAGGAGGCCTGGGCGGTGACGTCCGAGCCGCTGGTGTGCAACCAGATCGAGATGCATCCGTTCCTCAATCAGGACAAGGTGCTGGCCGCCTGCAAGAAGCACGGCATGGCGGTGGTGGCCTATTGTCCGATTGCGCGCGGCAAGGTGCCGGGCGCCGACGCCCTCGAGCGCATCGGCAAGACGCACGGCAAGACGGCGGCGCAGGTCTCGCTGCGTTACCTGGTGCAGATGGGCGTTTGCGCCATCCCGCGCACGGCGACGCGGGAGCACCTGCAGCAGAACCTCGACGTGTTCGACTTTAATTTGTCAGATGCCGAGATGGCCGAACTGAAAAAGCTCAACGCCACCAATATGCGCGTGGTCAATCCGCCGCACGCGCCCAAGTGGGATACGCCTTGATCAGGGCCATCGCCGCATTCGCGTTTG